>JANMYI010000109.1:0-8736 GCA_031381955.1 Burkholderiales bacterium | reverse complement strand
ATCGCGGCAATCTGCTTGTCGATTTCGTGCTCAGCATGCGGAACGCGCAAGCGGCCCCAAACCTGGGCGGCATCGCTATCGAAGACAAGGATGCTGTGTCGATACTGGTCATGCACGGCTGCCAACCAGGCTTCGAGCATGTCAGCCTGCTCGATGTCGCCTCTGTAACGAATCAGTTCGACTCCGCGGCGAAGCTCACCCAGTGAAATGACGGACAGGTAAAGCAAGTCACCCATCGCCGCGACATCGCGGAAGAATGCCGTGACACCCGGATGCGCCTTGTCTTTCTTGCGCGCCTCGCTGATGACGTTGGTATCAATCAAATACACGTGCGGCCTCGGCGACGGACTTCACCCTCTCGAAGTCTGCATCGACGCCCACGTTCGGCATGGACGCCAGGACTTCCACAAACGTGCGCTTGCGCGGGCGGGCAAGGGCTGCGACAAGAATTGCCCGGTGTTCAGCCTCAGCGCTTTGGCCGTGTTCACCTGCCCGCTCCTTGAGCGCCCTGACGACGGCTTCATCGACTCCCCGAACAAGCAAACTGGCCATGCGCTGCTCCTTAGACACGGATGCTATCAATGATAGATCATGACGCCAGGGAAGCGGCCGACCTAGAGCACTGGATTCGAACGGGACGGCCGCTTTCGCTCTACAACCCCAAGCGGGGCTTTGCCGGCTCGCTTGAACCATACTGGCCGCAGCCCCTGACATGCCCGCATGGAAACCGCTCCACTCGAACGGCTGCGCATCGAAGTAGATGTTGCGTCATCGGTATCGGCGTTGCTGCGCGTACCAGTCGACCCGTGGGCCGGATTTGTGTTCGCGCACGGCGCCGGGGTTGGCATGACGCACGACTTCATGACCAGCTTTGCAGACGGCCTCGCCGAACGTGGCGTCGCAACGCTGCGTTACCAGTTCCCGTACATGGAGCGGCGTTCGAAGCGGCCCGACGCGCCGAAGGTGGCGCATGCCGCCGTGCGTGCCGCCGTCGTGGAAGCCGTGCGGCGATGGCCCCGGCTGCCGCTCTTTGCCGGTGGCAAATCATTCGGCGGCCGCATGACCTCGCAAAGCCAGGCGCACACACCGTTGCCCGGTGTACGCGGCCTGGTGTTCGTGGGCTTTCCGCTGCATCCGGCTGGCAAGCCCGCTGACGAGCGCGGTGCCCACCTGTTCGAGATCAGATGCCCGATGCTGTTCCTGCAGGGAACCCGCGACGAACTGGCATCGCTGGACTTGCTGCGGCCGCTGGTCCAGCGGCTGGGCAGTGATCGGGCAACGATGGCGTTGTTCGAAGACGCCGACCATGCGTTCCACGTCCGCACTCGCAGCGGCCGCAAAGATGCGCAAACGCTGGCTGCCATGCTGGACGCGATGGTCGGCTGGGCGCGCGAGCACAGCGGCTGACGACCTTCCCATGTCGACACCCATCACCGTCACCATTGCGCACCAGCTTGGCGCTGCGGAGGCGCGCCGGCGTATCGAAGCCGGCTTCGAGAACATCAGCCGCCAGATGCCCGGCAGCGGCACCAGCCGCCGGCATTGGGACGGCGACCGGTTGAGCTTCAGCGTCACGGCGCTGGGGCAAACCATCTCAGGCACTTTGCACGTGCTCGACGCGGCGGTGGTGTTGCGGATCGAACTGCCCGGTGTGCTGGGCATGATCGCCCACGGCCTCAAGGGTCGGCTTCAGAATGCGGTGCAGCTGCTGCTGAAGAAACAGTAGCGTCGACCGAAGATCCCCGACTACTTCGATTACTTCGACCACTGCCGATGCGTATCGCCACCTACAACATCAACGGGATGAACGCGCGCCAGCCGGTGTTGCTGCGCTGGCTGGAGCAGACCCAACCCGACATTGCGTGTCTGCAGGAGCTGAAGTCGCCCCAGGAGCGCTTCCCACAGGAAGAGCTTCGCGCTCTGGGTTACGAGGCAATCTGGCACGGCCAGAAGAGCTGGAACGGCGTGGCGATCCTCGCGCGCGGCAGCTTGGCCGTGGAGACCCAGCGAGGCCTGCCGGGTGACCCCGACGACAGCCACAGCCGCTATCTGGAGGCAGAGTTCGCCGGGTTGACGGTCGCGTGCCTCTACCTGCCCAATGGCAACCCGGCGCCGGGCCCCAAGTTCGACTACAAGCTGCGCTGGTTCGAGCGCTTCATATTGCGCGCTGCGCAGCTGATGGCCAGCGGCAAGCCCGTGGTGCTGGTCGGCGATTACAACGTGATCCCCACCGGGCGCGACGTCTACAAGCCGCAGCGCTGGATCGACGATGCGCTGTTCCGCGAAGAGACCCGGCAAGCGTTCGAGCGCCTGATGGCGCAGGGGTGGACGGACGCGCTGCGCACGCTTCATCCACACGAGACGATCTACACCTTCTGGGATTACTTCCGCAACGCGTTCCAGAGCAATGCCGGGCTGCGCATCGACCACTTCCTGCTGAGCCCGCCGCTTGTACCGCGGCTTCGCGCCGGGGCGGTGGACGTGGACGTGCGCGGGTGGGAGAAGTCCAGCGACCACGCACCGGTGTGGATCGAGTTGGACTGACGCCCGGCGCAACCGATCAAGCGCACAAGCGCGGCTCCGCCGTCGGCAACGCTTGCTACCTTCGCGACCGGTACACGCGTTTGTCCAGCCGCGAGTTGCTCGCCCGCCGCCGAGAGAAAACTGCCTGGACGCCGAATCGGGCATGCGCTGTCCATGCCCGCATCGCAGCTGTCCTCGGGTAGGTTCGCCAGGCCGCACTTGAGCACGATGTCAAGCACCGATCCCCAAACTGACGACGTGGTCGCCGTCATCGTCATCAGGATGGATGATGCCCCGCGCCCGCACAACGCCGAGACTGAGGCGTCACTAACCGCACAGTGCAGGGGCCACGAATGAATCTCAATGCCGTGCTCGAGATCATCATCTCCCTCGTGGCGCTGTTCTGGCTGATGTCGACCGGCTGTTCGTTTGTTGTCGAAGCGGTGAACTCGCTACTTCTGAACATCCGTGCCAAGGCGCTTGAACGCTTCGTTTGCGAGATGGTTTTGGGCAGCAACAAGGTGCCGCAACTGCGCAACTTTGGCCGGTTTTGGCGTCGTTCAAATCTGGAGCCCACGCGCAGCACCGTCAACCCTGCGGCGGGCACGCTGGCCGATCCGCTCGGCCTCTTTTCGCACGGCTTGGTGTTGGCGCTGCGCAAGCCGCAGAACATTCCCGGTGGCCAGGCCAGCCCACCCAGCTACATCCCGGCAAATTCGTTCACACAGGCTTTACTCGACCGGCTGCTCAGCCTGAGTTGGGGCATGCAGCCTGCAGTCGGGCCCACGTTGGCCATGCTGAATGCGTTGGTGCTGCCGCCGAACTGGCGCAAGCGGCTCGATGCTGCGCGGCAGGGGCTCAGCGCTGGTGCGCCGCTGCTCAACGCCGCCGCGCACTTGTTGAAGGAAGTTCACGACGCGCCGATCAGCAAGGCCCGGGTTGAGTTACGGGTGTTGATCGCCGAGCTGCAAAGTGCCACGACGAACCAGGCACTGGTGGCGTTGAACGTGGGCCCCGCCATGCCCGCTTTGCCGGCCGTTGACAGTACGCCACAAGGTCTGCGCGACCTGCTCGTGCGCGTACTCGAAGCCGCTGATGCAGCCATCGCCGTGCTGTCCGAAGGCCGGAGCAACCCAGACCGAACGCCGGTTTCAGCCGTCGTCGGGCCCGACGCCCTATGGATGCTGGCCGTGCGCAAGGCTGGTGAGTCGATCGCCCACAGCCCCTTGATGATGGACACCCAGCGCAGCCTGGTGCACGACGCGCCCCTGCCGCCTTCGCTGCGCGAGGCGTTGCGCCCGCTGCTAGCTCAGGCTGACTTTGACGCCGACAAGCTGCGTGCCGGCGTCGAGGCCTGGTACGACGCGGTGATGGAGCGCGCCACCGGCTGGTTCAAGCGCTACGCCACATTCATGCTGGGCATCATCGGGCTGGTGGCGGCCGTGGGCCTCAACGTCAACACCATCCGTGTCGCCCAAGACTTGGCCAAGGATCCGTCACTGCGCAACGCCGGTGTGGCCTTTGCGGAGTTCGTGGTGCGCGAGCAGGGCCGGCCGACAATTTCGCAGCAGTATCGATTCCAGGACAGGGCGCAATCGGCCGCCAACTGGCAAGTCCGTATCGCCCAGCTTGAAGGCCAGAAGGTGCTCGACGACTGCCTCGAAAACCTGCACTGTGAACTCGCGGCACTGGCCGAACCGATGTCGCGCCTGCTGCTCAACAGTGGGCACTTTTACGGCGCTGCGCAGCTCGTGCCCATCGAAGTTCAGGCCGCCGACTGGGACATTGTGACCAGCGGTGAAGCCAACGACCAGGCCTTCCGCCGCCGGCTATGCCACGCCACGCTCGCTGGCGACGCGAGCCTCAAGAAGGATGCCGATGTCGGCAACTTGGCGCGTGATTGGCTGAACAGGCCAAGCTGTTCATGGATCGTCGATGCGTTTGGCAAAGAGGGCAAGAAGCCCGACGACATTCGCAAGTTCTGGTCACACGACAAGGTGGTGTGGGACACCGCCTTGGGCAAGGCCCTGCGTGCCGCCCTCGAAGCGTCTCAATCGAAGCCGGCGGTGGACGTCCAGACCATGAACAAGCGCCTTGTCGAGCTGAAGTCTGCCTATGCCGTGGCGCAGAAGAAAGCGGCCAACGTGCATGACCAGGCGCAGGCCTACCTGGACCGCATTCCTTCAGTGGGTCGGCCCGCAAAGATCGAATGGACCAACGTCGATTCGATTTTCCCGGGTGGCTTCTGGCTGGACTTCTTCGGTTGGTTAGTCACCGCGGTGATGATCTCCTTCGGCGCCTCGTTCTGGTTCGACCTGCTATCGAATCTGGTTGATCGGCGCGCCACCGGGCCCAAGCCTGAGGCCAGGGGGAGTTAAGCGGCCATGAACCAGCTCGGCCTCGCGGAAGACTCGCCTACCGCAACGTAGCGCAGGAAATGCCCGATGCGCTCAAGCGACATCACCATCGGCCTGCTGGCAGGCAGCCTTGCCTGGCCGCTGGCACAGGCGGCGGGCTCTGGCCTGGCCACGACAAGCTCATGCGAGCCAGCACTTGTTCAGACAATTCCGCACCGCCTGATAGGCATGCCTCCTGACAAGGCCAAGAAGTGGCTCCGCGACAACGGCTACGTCGGACCGATCCACACGGTGGTGTTGCCTTTCCAGACCAAGCGCCCAGAAAGGGTCGTCTCGACCAATCCGCATGAAGGCGTGAAGGTCTGCGGCGAGACACCGCTGTGGTTGAACGTGGGCCCACCGACGTCTCCGGTGCGCATGAAGATGCGCGATGTGCGAGGAAAACGTCCAGCCGAAGCCATGAAGCTCTTGCAGGAGTCGCTCGCAGCGAGCCCAAAGACATTGGAACTCATTGCTTGCGGACACGCCATGCCTATGCTGCCCGCACCCTGCGACGACCAGTTCAGTGTTGTGCAGCAGTGGCCACCCCCGGGCACAGAGCTCGACCCCAAGTCAGCACCGGTGAGCCTGCAACTCAAACGGTTGGGCGCGCCACCGCTGCCGGGTACGGAGGTGGCGACCGCTTGCACGCAGGTGGAACCGACCTTGGCGTGGAAATTCACCTACGAAGCGCCAGTGCCGCTGCTCGTCGCAATGACGCCCCATGCAGTGCGTGTGGTGGTGCGTCGATCCGACCCGGTGCTCGACAGTCTGGCCTGCACAGCCCACGTAATGAGTGTCGCCACGCCGGTGTTCGATGCGACACCCGAACCGCCACCCGCCGAGCTGCCAATCGCACCGGCCTTACTCGGCGGGATACTCGGCGGCGGCTTGCTGGCGCGCTTTTGGCCGCGTGGACGTGGCACTGCAAGCGTTTCTGGGGTGGGTGCAGCACCCGCGAGCACCGCGCCGGCGCCGCCCAGCGTGCGTGTGCTGCCCGACGTCCCGCGACCGCGCGTATGAGGATCGACACCGTGGCGCAACTGCTGCGCCCTCAGACAATCTCGCCGAAGCGCCTCGCCGACGCGCTTCGCATCGCCGCGCCACGCGCGTTGCAGACTTGCTGCATGCCACGCAGCCGCCTGAGGCAAGCCCAGTTATGCGATGCCGTGGTGGGTGCCCTGCCCGCGGCGCTGGCGGTGGGTGTGGCCGAATGCATCTGTCATCGCTGGTGGCCAACGCAGGACACCAATGCTTCGGCCGCGGATGCCATTGCTTGGACTTTGCAGCCGCGGCTCGAATGGCTGCAAGAAGGCATGCCCTTCCTCGGCGTCACCGTGGTGGCCACCGTTCGCTTGGCACAGCAGCCGCTGCATGTCATGCACGATGCCGCCGCGGGCAGCCTCAGTGTCGGCGAGGATCGCGCGTGGATCGCCTGTCTGAGCCTTGCGGTGTCTGACGTCGGAAGCGAGCCTGTCGCCTCGGTGTTCAGCGAGAGCCGCTGCGAAGTGCACCTGCCGCGTGGGCCTTGGCTCGTAGGCTTGGATCACTGCCGAGCACCGCAGGCAGCACCACATACAGGATGCATGCGATCAGTGCCCAGCCCAACAAGACCAGTTGATTGCATCGCCCTCGATCGAGGCGCTGAGAACGGTGCAAGCGTCGTGGCACGGCTGTAGACGCCGGTCAGTTTGCGGCGCCGCAACGCCACGACGGTCGGCGGGGCGGCACCTACTTGCCGACTTTGGAAACGCTGGGGGCCGGCTTACCAATCGGCACGAAGCTCGTCGCCGGCCCGTCGCCACCGTTTCGGCGCGGTTCAAGGGGTGAAGGCGAAGGCGGCGGCGTCGTCGCTGCGCTGGCTGACTTGCCATTGGCGCGCGGCACCGGGATCTTGTGCACCTTCACACCGAACAGGCTGGCCATGCGCACGATGTTGCCGATGCCACCGAAGCCGCCTTCGCTGGCCTCTTCGTTCCACAGCGCCAGCAGCGTGATCTCGGTGTCTTCGCCGAGTTCGTTCGCGGCCGAGATGGCATGCTGAAGCATCCACAGGCTGTTGCGGCGGCCGACGTTGTAGAACGGCTTGCCGTGCAGCCAGCGCGGCATCTCGTTGGCGTCGGTGAAGCAACTGACTGGATCGCCGAAACTGGGCGTGGCGCTCGTGCCGTGGCCGGGCAGCGCGCGCACATGGCGGTAGACCGACGAGAAGCGTTCGACCCAACCACCGCCGGCCGAGGCCACGTACTGGCCCACGTACTGTGCACGCGGCAACGCCAGGCACATGCGGGTGGCGATGCCGCGCTCGCGGCAGGCCTCGTGGAACAAGAGGTCGCCGCCGTTGGCGCCCGCCGCAAGCCCGAAGACGATTTCAGCCTTGTCGTCGTTGTCTTCCTTGACCCCCCGTTCGGCATCGATCGCCTTGAGGATCTCGCCGTACGCCTCGTGCTCACACGAAGGCGGAAAGCCACGCCGGCCTGTTTTGCCGACCCCATTGGCGCCCCCCTCGCCGACGGACGTACCGGTGGCCTGGGCCATCGCGTCAGTGTCATCGAGGCGCAGGCCCACGAACATCAGGATACGCTGGCGGTGCTTCGGCCCCGAGCGCACAGCCTTGCCTTCCTTGAGCACACGCAGCGCCGCTTTGACGTTGGCACCGATGGTGCCAACGGTGTTGGCCAGGTTGACCGTGACCGCGACTCCTTTCTCTCCATCGCGCTCCAGCACTTCGCGCCCGTGGATGCCAAGATCGTCGTACACCTGCAGCGCCCGGCGCATCGAATCTTCGGCGTTGACGGGAGCGAAGTGCTTGGCCTCCTCGTAGAGTTGAGCCACGCGCTCGGGCTGCGACGAGATGATGCACTCGACCGCCGCGGCGAGCAGGTCGAACCAGGGGTCGACACCGCCTTGCTGACGCAGCTTGTCGCGGTCGGCCTCGACGGCGAGATGCAGGGCCGCGATCAGCTGTCCAACGCGAACGTCACGGTCATTCAGGGCGCGATTCCCGTTGCCTGGGTTGGGTTGAAGCGCGGCCCACACGGTTAGGTGTGCACGCGCAAGTTCGGTCTGAATCACCAGCAACGTTAGCGCGTTCAGCCCCGCATAGGCATTGTTCAGGTCGGCCTTGAAGGCCGCGTGAAAGGCGTCGAACGCCCGCTGCAGCAATGGCGATTTGAGCGCGGCCTTCTGCCTGGACTCCAGCGTGTCGTAGGCGTTGCGCCATTGCCCGATCCAGGCCTCTTTCAGATTTCGGCCGCTCAGCGCGCGCAACTGCGACAGCCGTGTGGGCGAGAGCGCACGCGCTCGCGCTACTCGCGAAAGCGCCTGTTCGGAGCGTGGCGTGTCGCTCTGGCGCTGGTAGATGGTCGACAGCACGGTGTTGGCTTCGATGTCGTCGGGGTAGCGCGTGGCGATCTGCTCCCAGCTGCACTTTGCGCCGTCGATGAAGTTGCTGTCGAACTGTGCCCGCGCCACCACGCGCAGGCCTTCGGCCTCCCAGAGAAAGCCTTCGCACTCGACTGCCAACAAGCTCAGGTGCTCGCGGCGGCGGTGGCGCTTCGCGCGCTCCACCTCCTCTCGAAACTCCTCCGGCACGGCGATGAAGCGGGCCCGGTCCTCGGCTTCGAGTTGCGGCAGCAGCTTGAAGATCGGGCTGTCGGACTCGGGCGAGTTGATGGTTTCGCGCAATGCCTTCACGAGGCGCATCACCACGTCTTGTGGCGCGTCGATCAGTTCAAGCAAGCTGTATTCGAAGTAGCGGTCGGTCTCGAGATCGAACGGATACTTGATCAGGTTGCTGCGGATCAGGAAGGTGTAC
>JANMYI010000094.1:0-8434 GCA_031381955.1 Burkholderiales bacterium | reverse complement strand
CGCTCAAGCAAATGTGGCTCTGCCACTTTGCTTGACCCCCCTCGGGGGGCCTGACGCGAAGCGGCAGGTCTGGGGGCGCTCTCAAGCAAATGTGGCTCTGCCACTTTGCTTGACCCCCCTCGGGGGGGCTGACGCGAAGCGGCAGGTCTGGGGGCGCTCTCAAGCAAATGTGGCTCTGCCACTTTGCTTGACCCCCCTCGGGGGGCCTGACGCGAAGCGGCAGGTCTGGGGGCTCTCATCACACCCCGTAACGTTCGCGGTAAGCCGCCACGGCCGTGGCATGTGCGGCCAACTCAGGCGCGGCGCTGGTTTGCAGAAAGTGCAGCAAGTCGGCCAGCGAGGCAACGGCCACCACCGGCAGCTTGAGCTGCTGGGTCACGAACTGCACGGCCGACCAGGCGGCGTCGCGGCCGTCTTCGGTGGCGCGCTCTTGGCGATCCAAGGCAATCAGCACGCCGCACGGTTGCGCGCCGGCCGCTTCGATCATGGCGATGGATTCGCGCACCGAGGTGCCGGCCGAGATCACGTCGTCAATGATCAGCACGCGCCCTTGCACCGGCGCGCCCACCAGCACACCGCCTTCGCCGTGATCCTTCGCTTCCTTGCGGTTGTAGGCATAGGGCAGGTTGCGGCCCGCGCGGGCCAGCTCAACGGCCAAGCCCGCGGCCAGGGGAATGCCCTTGTAGGCCGGGCCAAAAAGCATGTCAAAGCCCAGGCCCGATGCGAGCAAGCGGCGTGCATAGAATCGCGCCAGCCGGTTCAGCGACGCACCGTCATTGAACAACCCGGCGTTGAAAAAGTACGGCGACTGCCGCCCTGCCTTGGTCTTGAATTGGCCGAAGCGCAACACGCCGGTGGCCACCGAGAACGCCACGAACTCGCGCGCCAGGGCGTCTTCACTCGGCGGCAAAGTCACAAGCAAATGTGGCTCTGCCACATTGCTTGATCCCCGCGGGGGGCGGCCGGCTGCGGCCGGCCTCGGGGCACTCATGAAAGGTCTTTCGTGTTCAGGCTATTAACACTCAACTTGAACGGCATCCGCTCGGCGGCCAGCAAGGGCTTCGTCGAATGGGCCGAAAGCGCGGGCGCCGATTGTATGGGGGTGCAAGAGATCAAGGCCCAGCATGCTGACGTGGCCGGGCGCTTCGATGAAGTGGCTGGCCTGAAGGGTCACTTTCACTATGCACAGAAGAAGGGTTACGCGGGCGTGGGGGTGTACAGCCGCAAGATGCCCAGCGAGGTGATCACCGGCTTGGGCCACGATGAATTCGACGCCGAAGGTCGCTACGTCGAAGCGCGGTTCGACAACGCCCGGCGCCGCTTGAGCATCATCAGTTGCTACTTTCCCAGCGGTTCGTCGGGCGAGGAGCGCCAGGCGGCCAAGTACCGCTTTCTTGAGGTCGTTTACCCGCACTTGTTGGCCTTGAAGCGGGAGCGCGAGTTCATCCTGGTGGGCGACGTGAACATCGCGCACAACGAAATCGACCTGAAGAACTGGAAGGGCAACCGGAAGAACTCCGGCTTCCTGCCCGAAGAGCGTTCATGGCTGACGCGGCTGCTGCAAGAGGCCGGGTTGGTGGATGTGTTTCGCACCCTCAACCCGCACCCCGAGCAATACACCTGGTGGAGCAACCGCGGCCAGGCCCGGGCCAACAACGTGGGTTGGCGGCTCGACTATCACCTGGCCACGCCGGGCATTGCGGCCAAGGCGCGGCGTGAGCACATCTACCTTGAAAAGCGCTTCTCCGACCATGCGCCGGTGATCGTCGACTACGACTTCAAGCTGTGAGCTCTGAGCCGAACGACCGCGCCGCCGCGGTGCGCCTGAGTTTTGGGCAAAAGCTCATGCGGGGCGAGTTGCTGCTGCTCACGCCGCGCGAACAGGTGCGCCTGGTGCTGTTCGTGCTTGCCGTGCTGGGCGTGGCGCTGTGGCTGCTGCTGGGCGTGATCGAGCCGCCGCCGCCCAAGCACATCCGCATCAGCACCGGCTCGCCCACCGGGGCCTACACGCGCTACGCCAAGCTCTACGCGGCCGAGTTCAAGAAG
This sequence comes from Burkholderiales bacterium, assembly GCA_031381955.1. Taxonomy (GTDB): domain Bacteria; phylum Pseudomonadota; class Gammaproteobacteria; order Burkholderiales; family Burkholderiaceae_C; genus Rubrivivax. The sequence goes on along the minus strand of JANMYI010000094.1, from coordinate 6,388 downwards.
CATGGCATCGAACTGGAAGTGCTGACCAGCGCCGGCTCGGTCGAGAACCTGAAGCGGCTGGACGATGCCGCGCAGAAGATCGACCTGGCGTTCGTGCAAGGCGGCGTGGGCTCGGCGCGCGAGCACCCGCGCATCGAGAGCCTGGCCAGCGTGGCCTACGAGCCGATCTGGTTTTTCTTCGACAAGAGGCGCTTCGCGCAAGCGCCCGCTTCGGTGCGCGAATTGATGGGCCACCCCCTGGCCATTGATGCGCCGGGCAGCGGCGTGCGCGCCGCGGCGCTGCGCTTGCTGGAGCTGAGCGGCGTGAAGCCGCGCGAAGACCGGCTCCTTCCCCTGGGCGGCATGGATGCGGTGGATGCCCTGTTGGCCGGCACGCTGCACGCGGCAGTGCTGGTGGCCGCGGTGGATTCGCCCGCTGTGCAAAAGGCCCTGTCGCAAGACCTCGGCCTGGTCAACCTCGACGCCGCCGACGCCTATGTGCGCTTGCTGCCCTGGTTGGCCAAGGTGAGCCTGCCGCGCGGCGTGGTCAACATCGCGGCCGACTTGCCGCGCGAAGACGTGGCACTGATCGCCGCCACCGCCAACCTGGTGGCGCGTGCCGACCTGCACCCCGCGGTGATGTTCCTGATGCTCGACATCGCCTCGGGTATTCACAAAAGGCCCGCAGCGGTGAACGCGCCCACCGAGTTCCCTTCCGAGCGCAACCTCGACTACACGCAAAGCGAGGAATCCAAGCGCTACTTCAAGAGCGGCCGGCCGTTCTTGCAGCAATACCTGCCGTTCTGGCTGGCCAACCTGGTGGGGCGGCTCATCGCCACGCTGGTGCCGGTGCTGGCCATCGGCCTGCCGCTGCTGCGCCTGTTCCCGGCGTTCCTGGGCTGGCAAGAACGGGCCAAGCTGGCGCAGCTTTATGACGAGGTGTTGAGCATTGAACACCAGCCGCAGGCCAGCGCAGAACAACGCGCCAAGAACCTGGCGCGCCTGAGCGCGATCGACCAACACCTGCCCAGCTTGAATCTCAGCGCCCACCATCATGTGGACGTCTACAACCTCAAGGCTCACATCGAGCTGGTGAAGGCGCGCCTGGCGGCCGCGCCGGGTTGACTCAGCCGCGCGCCGGCAGCGCGGCCCATTCCAGCGCCGTGAGCACGCGCAACTGCCACTGCACATCCTTGAGCGCCAGGCCATGCAGGTCGATTGACTTCTGCGTTTGCAGCAAGCGCACCAAGAACGCAACGATCGCCGCATCAACCACCTGCCCGGGCACCAGCACCGGAATGCCCGGCGGGTAGGGCACGACCTGGTCGCAGCACACGCGGCCATGCAAGGCCGCATTCGGCCGGCCGTCGTCGTCGAGCAGGGCCAGGCGCTCGCCGGTTTCATAGAACGCATCGCGCGGCAGGCAGGCCAGGCGGGTGAAAGCGGGCAGCTCGGGCAGGCGTGTCTGGGCCAGTGGCGGGCGGCGTTCCTTCGACAAACGCAGCATCGCATCGAACAGGCGCGACACCTTGCTGCGCGTGGTGCCGATGGTGAGCAACAGCGTCAACGTGTTGTGCGTGTTCTTCTCCACCTGGATGTTGAAGCGGTCGATCAATTGCTGGCGCAGCTCGTCGGCCGAATAGCCGCTGGCGCTGATGTCGATCGTTAACTTCGTGGGGTCCAGCCGTATGCCATCGGCGCGCACTTCGTCGCTCAGCAACTCGTCAAGTTCGAGCACGCGAAAGGCACCCGTGGTGTTGATGCGCTCGCGCAGCTCGCGCGCAAACCGCAGCGAACGTTCGAGCAGCTTGTAGCCTTCCATCACCGCTTGCTTGCGCGCGACATCAAGGCTGGCGATGAGCGCGTATTGCGGGCTGGTGCTGGCATGCATGTTGAAGTTTTCGCGGAACAAATGCTCGTCAAAGTGCGCATCGTTCACATGGATCATGCTGGCCTGCGAAAACGCCGAAAGCACCTTGTGCGTGCTCTGTGTGGCGTAGTCGGCGCCGCACTCCAGTGCCGTGGGCCGCAGCTCGGGGTGAAAGCGGGCGTGGCCGTACCAGGCTTCATCGACGATGACCTTGATGCCCGCGGCATGCGCCGCAGTGATGATGGGCAACAGGTCGTAGCGCAGGCCGTCATAGGTGCAACTGGTGAGGATCAGCACCTTGGCATCGGGGTGCTGCGCGATGGCCGCGAACAGCGTGGCCTTGGGCACCGGGCCGAACAGGCCCAGGTGGCGGTCGACCGAGGCTTCCAGATACACCGGCCGCGCACCGGAAAGAATCACGCCGTGGTGCACGCTCTTGTGGCAGTTGCGGTCGAGCAGCAGCTTGTCGCCCGGCGCCAGCAAGGTCTGGAAGATCACCTTGTTGGCGGTGCTGGTGCCGTTGGTCGCAAAGTAAGTGGCGCGCGCACCGAAGGCCTTGGCCGCCAAGGCTTGGGCTTGGGCGATCACGCCGGTGGGGTGCAACAGCGAATCCAGCCGCGGCACCGACACACTCAGGTCGGCGCGCAGCATCTCTTCGCCCACGAAGCTGTGAAAGTCACCGACCCAGGGGCTGCCCTTGAACGAGTCGCCGCCGCCATGGCCCGGGGTGTGCCAACTGTCCTTGGCCAGCGCCACATAGTCCTTCAGCTCGTCATAGAACGGCGTGTCGGCCTTCTCGGCCACTTCGGCGGTGAGGATGCGGTGCCAACCGTTGAAATCACTTTCATCGCGGAAGAAGTAGCCGTCCACCGCGTCGCTGGCCAGGGCCTCGACCAGCATCTTGGTGTCGTCGTCCTGCAGCATGATGTAGATCGAGACTTCCGGGCGCAGCTCGATGATGCGCTGTGCCGTGCTCACCGCGGCGGCGTCGGTGTGCGTCGTGCTGCCGTGGTCCACCAGTACCACCTGCACATCACCGCCGGCCAGCACCGCGGCCACCGCCGCGTCGCCCGACGCGCAGCCGCGCGCGGCCAGGCCGTACGGGTTGGGCAGCTTGGCGGCGGCGGCGTTCAGGCCTTGCACGCACAACACGCGGTGCGCTTCGTCGGCGCTCACGACCAAGATTTCGCAAATCATGGTGCGCCCACGATGCTCACCAACTGGCCCTCAGCAGGTCGAGATGCGCCTTGCGGCCTGCGGCAAGCTCGCTGGCTTCTTCTGTCACCGTGCGTCTGGCGCGGCCGGCGGCCAGTGTGGCGGCTGCGCGCCAGGCCGGGTGGGGAATGCGCATCTATGAAACCTCCTTGCGGTGCGGTCAGTGTAGGGGCGTGGATCGCTAGACTTCAGCCCCTTGCCCGCCACCGCATCAGCCATGACCCTCGAAACCATCGAACTGCAAACCGGCCCCCACCCTCAAGCCAGCGTGATCGTGCTGCACGGCCTGGGCGCCGACGGCCACGACTTCGTGCCGGTGATGGAAGCGCTCGACCTGTCTGCCGTGGGCGACGTGCGCTTTGTCTTCCCGCATGCGCCGGTGCGGCCGATCACGGCCTTCGGCGGCCAGGCGGTGCGGGCCTGGTTCGATGTCATCGCCATGGGCGGGCGCGGCGGCGAAGACGAGGCTGGGCTGCGCGCGTCGCAAGCCGAGGTTGAAACCTTGTTGGCACGTGAACGCGAGCGCGGCATCGCGCCACAGCGCATGGTGCTGGCCGGTTTTTCGCAAGGCTGCGGCATGACCTTGCAGACCGGCTTGCGCCATGGCCACCGCCTGGCCGGGCTGGTGGCGCTGTCAGGCTGGTTGCCGCTGGCGGTGCAGACCAGCACCGAGCGCCACGCCGCCAATGCCCAGGTGCCGATCTTCATGGCCCATGGCACGCAAGACCCGATGATCGGCATCGATCGCGCCGTGGCCTCGCGCGATGCACTGGTGGCCCTGGGCTACGGCGTTGAATGGCATGAATACGTCATGCCGCATTCGGTGAGCCCACAGGAGATCGTTGACCTGAACCGCTTCTTGCTCGGCGTGCTTGCGCCTCATTAGGGCCCGGGGTCCTAGCCATGCCGGTACATTTGGGACGCCACATTTATATCGATATTATAGAACTTATCAACATTTGATAAGTTCTATAAGGTTGGCATAATGATGTGCCATGAATCCTGTTGAGAACCCCTATGCACCCGGCGCGGGAACGCCGCCGCCAGAACTGGCCGGGCGTGATGAGTTGCGTGAAAGCGTTCGCGTCGCCATCGAGCGAATTCGCCGTGGCCGGCCGGCAAAAAGCGTGCTGATGGTGGGCCTTCGCGGTGTGGGCAAAACGGTGTTGCTGGATCGCATGCGCGACAACGCGGAAGACGGGGGCGTGCAGACCTTGCGTATCGAAGCGCCCGAGGGCCGTTCACTTCCCGCCATGCTCGCGCCCCAGCTGCGCCAGGCCCTGCTGCGTTTGTCGCGGCAAGGCAAGGCGCGCGATCTGGCGCAACGCGCGCTCAAGGCATTGGCCGGGTTCGCCAAAGGCCTGAAGCCGAAATACCAGGACATTGAAGTGGGTCTCGACTTCGACCCTGAACCGGGTCTGGCAGACAACGGCGATCTCGAACATGATTTGCAGGCGTTGCTGGAGGCCGTTGGCCAAGCGGCCAAAGCCGCGGGCACGGCACTGGTGATGTTCATCGACGAATTGCAGTATGTGAAGGAAGACGAACTCGCCGCGCTGATCACCGCGCTTCACCGTTGCGCCCAACGGCAGCTGCCTATCACGCTCATCGGCGCCGGCCTGCCGCAACTGCCGGGGCGCATGGGGCGGGCCAAGTCCTATGCCGAGCGGCTGTTTGACTTCCCTGTGGTGGGCCCGCTGGATGACGCCGCGGCCCGTGTGGCACTGGTTAAGCCGGCGCAGGCGCGGGGGGTGTCGTATACCGAACCCGCGCTGAAAGAAGTCGTCAATCAAACGCTCGGCTACCCGTACTTCTTGCAGGAATGGGGCAAGCATGCCTGGGACTGCGCCGCCGCGTCGCCCATCGCGCTAGAAGATGTTCGCGCGGCACTGAAAAGCGCCACGGCAGCGCTGGATGAGAGCTTCTTTCGCGTGCGCTATGACCGCCTCACGCCGGGAGAGAAAACCTACCTGCGTGCGATGGCTGAGCTGGGCCCGGGGCCGCATCGTTCGGGCGACATCGCAGAGGTCTTGCAGCGCGCCGTCACCGCCCTGGCGCCTACGCGAGGCAAGCTCATCACCAAAGGCATGATCTGGAGCCCGAACCATGGCGACACCGCCTTCACGGTGCCGCTGTTCGACGAATTCATGCGCCGCTCCATCCCGGGCGACGACTGGCGGCAACTGAACTGATCAGCCAGGCGCCAGCACCTTCTTCAAGAACCGCCCCGTAAAACTTTCAGCGCACGCCGCCACGCTTTCGGGCGTGCCTTCGGCCACGATCAAGCCACCGCCGCCGCCGCCTTCGGGGCCCAGGTCGATCAACCAGTCGGCGGTCTTGATGACATCCAGGTTGTGCTCGATCACGACGATGGTGTTGCCGGCGTCGCGCAACTGGTGCAGCACGGTCAGCAGCAGTTGAATGTCGGCAAAGTGCAGGCCGGTGGTGGGTTCATCCAGGATGTACAGCGTGCGCCCGGTGTCGCGCTTGCTCAGTTCGAGCGCCAGCTTCACACGCTGCGCCTCGCCGCCCGAAAGCGTGGTGGCGCTTTGGCCCAGGCGGATGTAGCCCAGGCCCACGTCGAGCAGGGTTTGCAGCTTGCGCGCCAGCGCCGGCACGGTTGAAAAGAAGGCGTGGGCTTCTTCGACCGTGAGGTTCAGCACCTCGGTGATGTGCTTGCCTTTGTAGAGCACATCCAGCGTTTCGCGGTTGTAGCGCGCACCAACGCAGGTGTCGCAGGGCACGTACACATCGGGCAGGAAATGCATCTCCACCTTGATGACGCCGTCGCCCTGGCAGGCCTCGCAGCGCCCGCCGGCCACGTTGAAGCTGAAGCGCCCCGGGCCGTAGCCGCGCTCCTTGGCGGTGTTCATTTCGGCAAAGAGTCCGCGGATCGGTGTGAACAGGCCGGTGTAGGTGGCCGGGTTGCTGCGCGGCGTGCGGCCGATGGGGCTTTGGTCGACGTTGATCACCTTGTCCAGCGCCTCCAGCCCTTCAATGGCTTCATGCTCGGCCGGCGTGGCGTGGCTCTGGTAGAGCTTGCGCGCCACCGCGGCGTACAAGGTGTCGTTCACAGCGTGCTCTTGCCCGAGCCCGACACGCCCGTGACGCAGGTGAACAGGCCCACCGGCACGTTCACCGTCACCCCGCGCAGGTTGTTGCCGCGCGCATTAACAATTCGAATCACCTGCGGATCGGCCTGGTCTTGCAGGCGGCGGCGCTTGGCCGGCAGGGCGATGCTCAGGGTGTGGGCCAGGTAGCGGCCGGTGAGCGAGTTTGCATCGGCCGCCACTTGCGCCGGCGTGCCTTGGCTGATGACAAAAC
>JANMYI010000083.1:0-2186 GCA_031381955.1 Burkholderiales bacterium | reverse complement strand
GGCGCTGCTCGAGATTTACTACAAGAACAAGGTCACCATTTTCTTCATCACCCACGACCTCGAAGAGGCCATCTTCCTCGGCCATCGGCTGGTCATCATGACCTCAAGGCCGTGTAAGCCGAAAAAGATTCTTGAGGTCGACATACCGCATCCGCGCGATTACAGCGTGCTCACCAGCCCGCGCTTTCGCGAACTGATGGAGCAAACCAGCGCCGTGGTGCATGAAGAGGCCAAGAAGTCATTCGCCGCCGGCGAGAAAGAGGGCTGAGCGATGGCTGCTTCTGTGTCTGGTTCCGTCTCTGCGTCTGGGTCTGCTTCGGTGCCCACGCCCAGCCCGTCGCCGATGTCCCGCTCCATCGGCCGGCTGCGCAAGAAACTGATGAGCCGTGCCACGCTGCGCGCGATGATCTCGCTGCTGCTGTTCGTGCTGCTCTGGGAGGCCGGGTCGCGCTCCAAGCAATGGCTGGGCTACTCGCTGCCCTGGATCGGCCAGGTGCCGGCGCCCAGCGGCGTGCTGCGCGTCTGGGGTGGGCTGCTCGGCGATGTCGGCTACTGGCAGAGCTGGTATTTGAGCCTGGTGCGTGTGCTGGCGGGGTTCATCGCCGCCATGGTGGTCGGCATTCCGCTCGGCTTGCTGATGGCGGTCAGCAAGACCTTCTACGGTCTGTCGTTCCCGAGCTTTGAAGTGCTGCGGCCGATCCCGCCGCTGGCGTGGGTGCCGATCTCGATCATCTTCTGGCCGACGCAAGAGTTGTCGATCGCCTTCGTGACCTTTCTTGGCGCCTTTTTCACTGTCGTCATTAACGTCGTCGGCGGCGCCAAGTCGATCGACGGGCGCTTCTTCCAGGCAGCGCAGGCGATGGGCGCATCGCAGTGGGACATCTTCCGCCGCGTGGTGCTACCGGCCACCTTGCCGTCGATCGTGGTTGGCTCGTCGGTCGGCATGGGTATCACCTGGAACGTTGTTGTCGCGGCCGAGATGATCTCCGGCGGTGGCGGCAGCGGGTCGGGTGGCGGCCTCGGCTTTTTCATCTGGAACTCGTATGTCGGCGGCTCTTACGAGCAGATCGTGGTCGGCATGATCAGCATCGGCATCGCCGGCTTCGCCTGCAGTGAAGTGCTGCGAGCGCTCGGTGGACTGGCCACGCCCTGGCTGCAAAAACGCTGAAGGCTCGCGATGACAAACACAGCTTCCTCAAGCCCCGATGCGCTGGCCGCCACGAGCACTGGCAAGGCACCCGCTACCGCCGGCGAAATCCGCGTCAACAAGGTCACCAAGTCTTACGGCAGCGGGCTGTTCGCCAAGGCGGTGGTGCAGGACTGCTCGTTCACGATCGAGCGCAACAAGCTCACCGTGATGATCGGCCCGTCTGGCTGCGGCAAGAGCACGCTGATCCGCCTGCTGGCGGGCTTCGAGAAGCCGACCAGCGGCTCGATCACGATCGACGGCAAGCCGATCACCGGGCCAGGCAAAGACCGTTTGGTGGTGTTTCAGGAGTCGGCGCTGTTCCCCTGGATGACGACCTACGACAACATCATGTACGGCCCGCGTGCGCGCGGCGAGGACACGCCTGAGGCCCGCAAGCAGGCCGAGTTTCTGCTGGAGAAGGTGGGCCTGAAGGCCTTTCGCAAAAAGTACCCGCCGCAATTGTCGGGCGGCATGCAGCGCCGCGCCGAGCTGGCCCGCGCCATGATCAACAACCCCGACGTGATGATTCTCGACGAACCATTTCGCGGCCTGGACGCCATGTCGAAGGAGTTGATGTGGGAGTACTACGCGGGGCTGTTTGAAGAGTCGCACCGCACCAACTTCTTTGTCACGACCGACATCGACGAAGCCATCTTCCTCGCTGACCGGCTGATCGTGATGACGAACACGCCGACCAAGGTGCGGGCGACGATTGAAGTGAACATTCCGCGGCCACGCCGGCTGGCCAACACCTTCGACAACGACCACGCAAACCAAGTGAAGATGCAGGCGCTTTCACTGCTGCACGAGGAGGCGATGAAGTCCTTCTCCGGTGGCAGCCGCGCCGCGGCCGATTTCGTCGAGGCCTACTCAAAACGCAGCAGCGACGCTCCGGCGGCCGGCAAGCAGCCGTGACGACCCCCTGAGCGCTGAACAAATCCAACCAGGAGAACTCGACATGGGAAAAAAAGTAATCGACATGCGCAGCCGGCCGGCC
>JANMYI010000054.1:0-2307 GCA_031381955.1 Burkholderiales bacterium | reverse complement strand
GGCGTGGCCAGCAACGGCGAGTACGGCATTCCCAAAGATGTGATGTTCGGCTTTCCGGTCACCTGCGCGGGCGGTGAGTACACGCTGGTCGAGGGCTTGCCTATCGATGCCTTCAGCCAGGAGTGCATCAACAAGACCCTGGCCGAATTGCAGGGCGAGCAAGACGGCGTCAAACACCTGCTCTAACTTCTGTTTTGATGCGCGCCCTGTGGCGCGCTTTCCGCTGTGAAGGAACCACCATGCTCCAAGCCTACCGCCAACATGCCGCTGAACGCGCCGCCCTGGGCATTCCGCCGCTGCCGCTTTCTGCCCAGCAAACCGCTGACTTGATCGAACTCATCAAGGCCCCGCCCGCCGGCGAGGAAGCCTTCATGCTCGACCTGTTGACCTACCGCGTGCCGCCAGGCGTTGACGACGCGGCCAAGGTGAAAGCCAGCTTCCTGGCCGCGGTGGCGCATGGCGACTTCACGGTGCCGGCCATCAGCAAAGCCAAGGCCACCGAGCTGCTGGGCACCATGGTGGGCGGTTACAACGTCAAGCCATTGATCGACTTGCTTGATGACGGCGACGTGGCCAGCGTGGCCGCCACGGGTTTGAAGAAGACCCTGCTGATGTTCGACTTCTTCCATGATGTGGCCGAAAAGGCCAAGGCCGGCAACGCGCACGCCAAGGCCGTGGTCCGGTCTTGGGCCGATGCCGAATGGTTCACCTCGCGGCCCGAGGTGGCGCAGAAAATCACCGTCAGCGTGTTCAAGGTGCCCGGCGAAACCAACACCGATGATTTGAGCCCCGCGCCCGACGCCTGGAGCCGCCCCGACATTCCCCTGCACTACCTGGCGATGCTGAAGACCACCCGCGCCGGCGCGGTCTTCGTGCCCGAAGAAGACGGCAAGCGCGGGCCCATGCAATTCATTGAAGACCTCAAAGCCAAGGGCCACCTGGTGGCCTATGTGGGCGATGTGGTGGGCACCGGCTCGAGCCGCAAGAGCGCCACGAACAGCGCCATCTGGGCCACGGGAGAAGACATTCCTTTCGTGCCCAACAAGCGCTTCGGCGGCGTCACCCTGGGCGGCAAGATCGCGCCGATCTACTTCAACACGCAAGAAGATTCCGGCGCCCTGCCGATTGAAGTGGATGTTTCAAGCTTCGAGATGGGCGACGTGCTCGACATCCTGCCGTATGAAGGCAAGATCATGAAGAACGGCGCGCAGGCCGCGAGCTTCAGCATCAAGAGCGATGTGCTGTTCGATGAAGTTCGCGCCGGCGGCCGCATCAACCTCATCATCGGCCGCAGCCTCACGGCCAAGGCACGCGAATTCCTCGGCCTGAAAGCGTCCACCACGTTCCGCCTGCCGCAGCCACCTGTGGCCACCAAAGCCGGTTTCACCGCGGCGCAAAAAATGGTGGGCCGTGCCGTGGGCCTGCCTGAAGGCCAAGGCGTTCGCCCCGGCACGTATTGCGAGCCGCGCATGACGACTGTGGGCAGCCAGGACACCACAGGCCCCATGACCCGCGACGAGCTGAAAGACCTGGCCTGCCTGGGCTTCAGCGCTGACCTGGTGATGCAAAGTTTTTGCCACACCGCCGCCTACCCCAAGCCGGTGGACGTGAAGACCCACCGCGAGCTGCCCAGCTTCATCAGCAACCGCGGAGGCATCAGCCTGCGGCCCGGCGACGGCATCATCCACAGTTGGCTGAACCGCCTGCTGCTGCCCGATACGGTGGGCACCGGCGGCGACAGCCACACGCGCTTCCCCATCGGCATCAGCTTCCCCGCCGGCTCGGGCCTGGTGGCCTTTGGCGCGGCCACTGGCGTGATGCCGCTGGACATGCCCGAAAGCGTGCTGGTGCGCTTCAAGGGCACCATGCAACCCGGCGTGACCCTGCGCGACCTGGTGCATGCGATTCCGCTGTACGCCATCAAGGCTGGCCTGTTGACGGTGGCCAAGTCGGGCAAGGTCAACGTCTTCTCGGGCCGCATTCTTGAAATCGAAGGCTTGCCCGATCTGAAGGTGGAGCAAGCGTTTGAGTTGAGCGATGCCTCGGCCGAGCGTAGCGCTGGCGGCTGCACGGTGCACTTGAACAAGGAGCCGATCATCGAATACATCACCAGCAACATCACGTTGCTCAAATCGATGATTGCTTCAGGCTACGCAGACGTGCGCACCATCAACCGCCGCATCAAGGCCATGCAAGCCTGGCTGGCTGATCCGCAGTTGCTCAAGGCCGACGCCGATGCCGAATACACCGCCGTGATCGAAATCGACCTGGCCGACATCCATGAACCCATCGTTGCTTGCCCGAACG
>JANMYI010000808.1:0-5720 GCA_031381955.1 Burkholderiales bacterium | reverse complement strand
CGCGCCGCGGCCGCAAACGCCCCGGTGTAGCCGAACGCCACGTTGTAGCTGCCGTTCACTGCCGCGGGCGCGGCGAACAGCACCGGCCGCGCGATCATTGGCACGCGCACCACGTGTGTACCGTCGGTCAGCGTCAGCTGGCCACCCACGGTGGTGTTCAACACCGCGCTCACATTGGTCACCGTGATCATCAGGGTTTGCGTGCCACCCTTGGCGATGGTGAAGGTGGACGGTGACACGCTGACCGTGAGCCCTGCCAGGCCTGTCGCACTGGACGTGTAAGTGGCCGCACTGTTGCCCACGTTGACAACGGTGCGCTTGACCGTCTGCGAACCCGGCAACGCACCCATCGCGATCGAGGCCAGGTTCAGGTTGCTCGGGTTGAGCACCGGCACCACGGCATCAGCGCAGAACGATACGGGCAGTTGCGTGCCGCACAGGAAACCCAGCCAGTCGCCGAAGTTCGAGTCGAACACCAGGCCGGGGTCAAAGGCTTTCGCGGGTGACACGTGGCCTGCGCCTTGGCGGAAGATTCGCGTCGCGTCGCTGATGCCGGTGTCCAGCACGTTATAGCCCGTGGTCATCAGGGCCGACTTGATCATCATCGGCGACCAGTCCGGCTTGCCTTCCTTGAACAAGGCGGCCAGGCCAGCCACGTGCGGGCTGGACATGGAGGTGCCGCTGTACAGGTCAAACAACTTGCCGGCGTTGCCCGGGGGCGCCACCGCGGCCAGGATGTCTTGCCCCGGCGCGATCAGATCAGGCTTGATCAAGCTGCTACTGGCCAGCAACGGGCCGCGCGACGAGAACAACGCGGTAAATGGCGCAGCCGCGTTGGTGACGATGGTGGCCTGGTTGATGGTGGCACTGGCCCCGGCCGTTGCGGCATAGGCGTAGACCGCAGCCCGATCGCTGAATTGCAGATGCACCGTTGGCACGGAGTGGAAGTCAGCGTTGAGAGAGTTGGTGCTGGTGTTTACCAGGATCATGCCCAGGCCACCGGCACGCGCCACCGCCAGGCTCTTGTTGACACGGGCATTGACACCGCGGTCACAGACCACGATCTTGCCCGCGACCTTGGCGGGGTCCAACGCTGGCGTGCCACCGTTGTCTTCTGCCGCGAAGCACAGCGCCACCGCCGTGGCGCTGGCCCCCGCCATACCGGCCGCCGTGGCGGCAATCAAAGGCTTGGGGCCTACCGGCGTTGCCACCGATGCACCGTTGTAGGTGACGCCATTGCCCAGCGTGACGGAACCCAGGCCGTCGCGGTTGTGCGTACCCGCTGCCACCGTGGTCAGCCAGGGGCCCGGGTGGGCCACCGTGGAGGTGGTGGGGCCGCTATTGCCCGCCGAGGCGGCCACAAACACGCCCGCTGCGGCGGCACGCATGAAGGCAATTTCCACAGCGTCGCGGAAGTTGGTTTGCGAGCCGCTGATGGAGTAGTTGAGAACGTCCACACCGTCAGCCACGGCCTGGTCGATGGCCGCCACGCTGTCGACGCCAGAGCAGCCGCCGGCGTGGGCTGCGTCGGCCCAACAAACCTTGTACATCGCGATGCGCGCGCGCGGGGCGATGCCGTTGATGGCGCCGAACACCGCCGCGGCACCCGAGGCCGCCACGCCGGCATTGCCGCCGGCTGTTGATGAGGTGTGCGAGCCATGGCCAGCCCAGTCGCGCGGCGAATTGAACTCGAACGGGAACAACGTATCGATGCCATCATTGCCACCGAAACCCGCGTTGTAGTAGCGCGCGCCTATCAGCTTTTGGTTGCAGTCGCTGGCATTGAAGCCCTCGCCCGGCGTGCACTTGCCATGCCAGCCTGGAATCTGCTGGTAGTCGAGCTTGCCATCCTTTGTGCCACTGCCGTTTTCGCCGGTGCGATCAGTAAAACTGGGGTGTTCTGGCCAGATGCCGGTATCGATTATTCCGATGATCACACCCTCGCCCTTGGCCTTGGTGGCCCAGACGCCGGTGGCGCCCGTCAAGCCCAGGAAGGTGGGCGTGGTGGCGGTGTCAACACTGCGCAGTTCATCAGCAGCCACGGCGATCACGCCGGGCATTTGCGCCAGCTTGCTCGCCTGCGCCTCGGTGAGCTCGGCCGCAAAGCCGTTGTAAACGTAGCCGTAGCTGTAGGCCTTCCTCGCGCCGCCCACGGCGGCAATGGCTGCGTCGTGTTTGCCGGCCAGGTAGGCCATGTAGCTGCTGACCTGGGGCGAATCGGGGTCGATCTTCTGGCCCTTGTTCGGCTTGGTGGCCGCGTAGCCCTTGACGCTGCCGTCATATTCGGTAACCGGCGCGCCGGCCATCTCGACGATGTAGTGGCGGCCCGGCCTGACCTTGCCTTCGCTGGCCGGCGCGGCATCAGCCGTGACCACCAGTTCCTGCGCCGCGGCGCTGCTTGTTGCTGCCAACGGTTGCTCGGTAGGCGAACCACCACCGCCGCCGCAACCCGCCAGGGCCACCGCGGCCAGCAGGGCCAATTTCATCTTCCAAGGGATCAGACTCATTCAAGTGCTCCTCGGTTTAAGGAATGTGCTGGCCGCTGTTGGCGACCCTTCGCACGCGAAGCGGGCATGCTGTTCCGCGCACTTGTCATCGTCAATCGGGTTGATACCCACCCGGGTCAGGGGGGTTGCCAGGCGTGACTGTTCGTTGCAGCGCGCGGCTCAAAATGCGAACTCCATGGCGAACGGGAGAAGCTCGATGGCTTGGATCAAACTGTTAGCCCTGGTGCTGCTGGGCCTGGCGCTGCTGTTGCTCGCGGCCGGGCAACTCGGCGCGCTGGCCGGCAGCACCCCCACCAACCTGGGCCTGCGTGAAGGCAAGCTCAAGCCGCCAGCCAAAACGCCCAATAGCGTGAGCAGCCAGGCTGAGCTGTGGCCGGAACACCCGATGCGCGAACGCGCAAGCATTGCGCCGCTGGCTTTGGCGGGCGACGGCCCGTCCACGCTGGCCAGGCTGGAACGCATCGTCACCACCCTGCCCGGGGCCAAGGTGGTGACGAGCGAGCCGGGTTACCTGTACGCCCAGTTCACCACCAAGCTGCTGAAGTTCACCGACGACGTGGAGTTCTGGTTTGACGACAAGGCCGGCGTGGTGCAGGTGCGCTCGGCGTCGCGCATTGGGCATGTCGACCGCGGCGTGAACCGCGCCCGGGTGGAAGCGATTCGGGCGCGTCTGGCCGCTGCGCCGTGAGCCTTCAGGCCGCTTGCGGCAACCCACGCTGCGCCGGCGTGTAGCCGCGGATTTCCAGGTCGAACTTGTCTTCGGCCGCGGCGCGCTGCACGGCGCGGCGCACCTGGGCGCGCCACAGCGGCTTCACCAGCGGCCCGATGAACCGCGGCAAGGGCAGGCGCACGTTGATTTCCACCACCGTGCCCACCGCGCTGGCCAGCGAGCTTGAGGTGAAACGGAACATCAGCGTGGCGCCCTTGTTCGGGCCGGCGATGGCGGTGTCGAGCATGGTGCCGTCGGGCTCGAACTCGCGCACGTAGACATCGCGCATGAGCAGGCCCAGCAGGCGCACTTCGCGCACGAAACGCGCGCGCTTGAAGCTTTCGGACAAGACTTCAAACTTGACCTGCGCATGCACGCCCGTGGCGATGTGGTGGTGCAGGTCGGCGAACTGCTGGCGCACCAAGGGCTCGGCGGCCGCGATCCATTCCTGGTGCGTGACTTCAACGAAGCCCGGCATCTTTTTCCCCCTGCTCAAGTGGCGCCCGCGCGGCCAGGGCCTCGCGCGCTGGCGGCCATTTTCACCCACACAAAACCCCTGCTTTCGGCGACCGGCCCGAGCGGGACAGCCCCCCGGCCTGCCCAGGAGGCACCCATAGAATCGCCGCATGTCCCAAGCCCCCAAAGACGAGCCCGCGCGAGGCGGCAACTTCCTGCGCAATATCGTCGAGCGCGACCTCGCCGACCCGTCCTATGCAAACCGGCGTTTTGCCGGCACACCGGGCGACGCCGCCCATCACGCCGATGCGCCGCCGGACACCGCGCGCATCCGCACCCGCTTCCCGCCCGAGCCCAACGGTTACCTGCACATCGGCCACGCCAAGAGCATCTGCGTCAACTTCGGCCTGGCGCGTGACTATGGCGGCGTGTGCCACCTGCGCTTTGACGACACCAACCCCGAAAAGGAAGAGCAGGAATACGTTGACGCCATCATCGATGCCGTGCGCTGGCTGGGCTTCGACTGGAACGTGGGCGGCGTCAGCCACCTGTACTACGCCAGCAATTACTTCGACTTCATGTACCGCGCCGCCGAGGCGCTGGTGCAAGCCGGCCACGCTTATGTTGACGAGCAAAGCGCCGACGACATGCGCACCCACCGCGGTGACTTCAACACGCCCGGCCGGGCCAGCCCGTGGCGCGAGCGGCCGGCGGCTGAAAACCTGGCGCGTTTGCGTGGGATGAAAGCCGGCCAGCATGCCGATGGCGCGATGGTGCTGCGCGCCAGGATCGACATGGCACACGCCAACATCAACCTGCGCGACCCCACTCTGTACCGCATCAAGCGCGCCACGCACCACAACACGGGCGACGCCTGGTGCATCTACCCGATGTACACCTACGCGCACCCGATTGAAGACGCGCTGGAGCGCATCACGCACAGCATTTGCACGCTCGAATTTGAAGACCAGCGGCCGTTCTACGACTGGCTGCTGGAACGCGTGGCCGAATGTGGCCTGTTAAGCCAGCCGTTACCGAAGCAGTATGAATTCGCGCGCTTGAACGTGACCACCATCGTCACCAGCAAGCGCAAGCTGCGCCAGTTGGTGGAGGAAAAAGTGGTCGACGGCTGGGACGACCCGCGCATGCCCACGCTGGTGGGCCTGCGCCGGCGCGGCTACACGCCGGCCAGCCTGCAACTGCTGGCTGAGCGCACGGGGGTCACCAAGTCAGGCGGCTGGATCGATTACGCCTGGCTCGACATCGCGCTGCGCGACGACCTCGACGCGAAAGCGGCGCGCGCGATGGCCGTGCTCGACCCGCTGGCGCTGACGCTCACCAATTGGGCCGAGGTGATGGGCGCCGGCCACCACGAGCCCTGCCAGGCCCCTGTGCACCCGGCGCAGCCCGAACGCGGCCAGCGCACGTTCACGCTCGGCCCAAAGTTGTGGATCGAACGTGAAGACTTTCAGGCCAGCCCCGAAAAGGGCTATCACCGCTTGAGCCCGCCGCGCACGGGGCCGGACGGCGCGGCATTGGCCGGCAGCCTGGTGCGCTTGAAATATGGTTATGTCATTCGTTGCACCGGCAGCCGCCAAGACGCCACCGGCCAGGTCAACGAAGTGCTGGCTGAACTGGTGCCCGACACCAAGAGCGGCACGGCCGGGGCCAGCGCCGTCAAGACCAAGGGCGTGATCACCTGGGTGGCCGCACACGACGCGGTGCATGCCGAGGTGCGCTTGTTCAACCCGTTGTTCAACACCGATCGCCCCGGCGCCGACGGCGGCGATGCGCTCGGTGACATCAACCCGCACAGCAAGAGCGTGGCCCCGGCGTGGCTCGAACCCGGCCTGTCAGCGGCAGCGCCGGAACAGCACTTTCAGTTCGAACGCCACGGCTACTTCGTGGCCGATCGGTTCGACCACCGCAGCGGCGCGCCGGTGTTCAACCGCGTCACCGGCTTGAAAGATGGTTTCAAGCCGGCCTGAAATCACCCTCACAGGGTGGTTTCGCGCCGAATGCGCCACTCCCCGCCCTCCGTCACCCAT
>JANMYI010000804.1:0-3655 GCA_031381955.1 Burkholderiales bacterium | reverse complement strand
GTGGGTGACGTTTTCAGCCGCCATGATGGCCACACCGGTCTTGCCGTCCCACACATCCTGGAACACCACGGTGCAGCCCAGGCACAGGCCCTGGAACAACACCGCGGCATAGCCGGTGGTGGAGATTGAAAACCTGCTGTTCAAGCACCCGGCCGTCGCCTCGGCCGCGTTGGTGGGCTACCCCGATAGACGCCTGGGCGAGCGCGGTTGTGCTTTCGTCACGCTCAAGCCTGGCGCGCAATTCGGCCTGGCTGACTTGCAGGCCTACATGGCGCAATGCCAGGTCGCCAAGCAGTATTGGCCCGAGCGGGTGGAAGTCATCGCCGAGCTGCCGCGCACGCCCAGCGGCAAGATTCAAAAGTTCCAGTTGCGCGAGCGCGCCAAAGTGTTTGGTGACGCATGAACACGCCCTCTAGCACACCAGTTAGCACAGCGGTTAACACGCCCATGCAACGCCTGGCCGGCAAACGCTGCGTCATCACCGGCGCAGGCAGCGGCATCGGCCGCGCCAGCGCCCTGCGCTTTGCCGCTGAGGGCGGCGCGGTGCTGGTGGTGGGGCGGCGCCAGGAAAACACCGAACAAACGGTAGAGATGATTCAGGCGGCCGGCGGCCAGGCCGCAGCGCTGGTGACCGACGCCACGGTGGAAGCGAATGTTCAGGCCATCGTGGCGCGCTGCGTGGCCGAGTTTGGCGGCCTGGATGTCTTCTTCGCCAACATCGCCGTGCCCGGCAGCAACACGCCGCTGCTCGAACAAGGCGTGGCTGAATGGAACGAAGTCTGGAATGTGAACGTGATCAGCGCCTTCCTGGCGGTGAAGCATGCCGGCGCACACATGGTGGCGCAGGGCAGCGGCTCGATCATCCTCACGTCTTCAGCCGCGTCACTGCGCGCCAACGCCGGCGCCATTTCCTACAGCGCCAGCAAGGCCGCTGTGAACAGCCTGGCGCAAACCGCGGCCAATGCCTTCAGCGGCACCGGCGTGCGCGTCAACGCCATCTTGCCCGGCCTGGTGGAAACGCAGATGACGCGCAAGGTGTTTGAGCAAGCGCGCGAACGCGGTGTGGCCGCCCGCATCGGCCACATGGTGCCGCTCAAGCGCGCCGGGCAGCCGCATGAAATCGCCGCCATGGCGGCCTTCCTGGCCAGTGAAGACAGCTCCTTCATCACCGGCCAGCTTTATGCGGTGGATGGCGGCGTGAGCAGCACGCATCCGCACGGGCGCATAGCGCTTTGAGCGGCGAAACTGGCGCGGCGGCAAGCCAGCTCCAGGCGCGCGCACTGGCCGCCGCGCTGCTGTTGGCGCTGCTGTGGGGCGCCAGCTTTTCGATCCAGAAGGCCGCCTATGCCGCCATGGGCCCTGGCGGCTTTCTGTTCGGCCGCTCGCTGCTCATGGCCGCCTGCGCGCTGGCCTTGTTGCGCTGGCGCGGCCACTTAGGCTGGCCGCAACTGGCGCCGAGCGAGTGGCGCACGTTGATCGGCATCACGCTGATCGGGCCGGTGCTGCACATCGTGCTGGTCACCTACGGCATCCACTGGTCCACCGCCTTTTCCAGCTCACTCATCCTGGCTTGCGGGCCGGTGTTCACCTTGATCCTGCTGCGCGTGTTGCGCGGCGTGCCGCTGCAACGCCGCCATGTCGTGGGCGTGGCGCTGGCCTTTGGCGGCGTGCTGCTGTTCATGAGCGAAAAACTGCTGCAAGCCAATTGGCGCGCCAGCGGCGGCGATTTGATGATGCTGGTGGCCGCCGCCGTGTTCTCGCTCTACACGATCTGGGTCACACCCATGGTGTTGCGCCATGGCGGGCCCGAGGTGATGTGCTGGACCACCCTGCTGGCCAGCCCGTTGTTGCTGGCCATCACCGCGCCGGCCGCCTGGCAGGCGCCCTATGCCAGCGTGGGCCCGGGCATCTGGGCGGCGTTCCTGTGGACGGTGCTGATCTCGGCCTTCCTGGGCTGGCTGATCTGGACCTGGGTCAACGCCGTGCGCGGCGTGGCGCGCAGCGCGCCGCTGATGTACCTGGTGCCGCCGGTGGCCGGCGTGGTGGCGTGGTTAACGGTTGGTGAAACCTTCGGCCCACTCAAGATGCTGGGGGCGGCGTTGGCGCTGTTTGGGGTCGCTTGGGCACAGCGCAGCCGGGCGCCGGCAAGTGGCGGCTGAGCCGGCCCCGTGGCCCAGCCGCCACTCGCATGCAAGAATTCAGGAAAACGTTTACATCCTCCAGCCGGCACAGCTTGCCTGTTCGCCATCACGCCATGGGTCAACGATTTCCAGCGGGTTTTCTGTGGGGCTGTGCCACCTCGGCCTATCAGATCGAGGGGTCGCCGTTGGCCGACGGCGCCGGCGCCAGCATCTGGCAGCGCTTCGCGCACACGCCGGGCCGGATTGCCGGGGGCGACACCGGCGATATCGCTTGCGACCACTACCACCGCATGCGCGAAGACGTGGCGCTGATGCGCGAGCTGGGGCTGACCAGCTACCGCTTCAGCGTCGCGTGGGGGCGGGTGATGCCCGAGGGCCGGGGCCGCATCAACCCGGCCGGGCTGGCCTTCTACGAGCGCCTGGTTGACGAGTTGCTGCGGGCCGGCATCACGCCGATGGCCACGCTGTATCACTGGGATCTGCCGGCCGCGCTGGACGACCGCGGCGGCTGGCTCAACCCGGACATCGCACACTGGTTCGCCGACTACGCCACGGCCGTCTGCCACGCACTCGACGACCGCGTGCCGTTGTGGTCGACCATCAACGAGCCCTGGGTCGTGGCCGACGGCGGCTACATGCACGGCGTGCTCGCACCCGGTCACCGCAGCGCGCACGAAGCCGCGATCGCGGCGCACCACGTGATGTGCGCGCATGCGCAGGGCGTGCATGCCTACCGCGCGGTGGGCAAGCACCAAATCGGGCTGGTCGTCAACATCGAGCCCAAACATCTGGCTGCGCAGGCCAGCGATGCCGACCGCCATGCGCGCGACCTGGCGCACGCCTACATGAACTGCCAGTACCTCGACCCCGCGCTGCTTGGCCGCTACCCCGATGAGCTGCGCGAGGTCTTCGGCCAGGCCTGGCCCGACTGGCCTGCGGCGCAGGTCGAGGCGCTGCGGGTGCCGGTCGATTTTCTCGGCCTGAACTACTACACGCGCAGTGTGGTTCGGCATGACGCGCAGGCCTGGCCGGTGCCGGCCGTGGCGGTGCGCCAGCCGGGCGCCACCCACACCGAGACCGGCTGGGAACTCCACCCGCAGAGCCTGACCGAGACCTTGCTGTGGCTGCACCAGCGCTACGGCGGGCTGCCGTTGTATGTGATGGAGAACGGTGCGGCTTTCTACGACCCGCCCAGCGCCGTCGATGGCCAGATCGACGACCCTTTGCGTGTGCACTACCTGCGCACCCATATCGACGCGGTGCGTGAAGCGGTGGCGCAGGGCGCCGACGTTCGTGGTTACTGCGCCTGGAGCCTGCTCGACAACTTCGAGTGGGCGCATGGCTACTCCAAGCGCTTCGGCATCGTGCATGTCGACGTCCCGACGATGACGCGAACGCCAAAAGCCAGCGCGCATTTCTACGCCAGCGTCATCGCCGACCACCGCCGGGCGCTCGGCGACGCCGGCGCGCCGGCGCGCGGCTGACCCGGCGCCGCAACCGCAACCGCAACCTCA
>JANMYI010000787.1:0-4805 GCA_031381955.1 Burkholderiales bacterium | reverse complement strand
CTTGCGGTCGTGGCCGACCCAGTGGGTCTCGTCGTTCTCGACCTCGATGTCCTGGTTCTTCTCGGCATGCAGCCAGAGTTGTTCGGCGCCCTTCTTGTCTTCAAAGCGCAGCGCATTGGCATTGCCATAGGCCCCGCCCTTGCTGCTGCGTGTGAGCACGCCGCTTTGCGTGGCGTTGGCGGGCAATTCCCAGGGCGGCATTTGTTCGGCGTTGTAGACGCGGCCGGTGATGAGCGGTTGATCGGGGTCGCCTTCAAGGAAATCAACCACCACTTCTTGCCCGATGCGCGGCACCTGCATGAAGCCAAAGCTCTTGCCGGCCCAGGGTGCGGCCACGCGCACCCAGCAGGAGCTTTTTTCATTGCGCTGGCCGTAACGGTCCCAGTGGAATTGCACTTTCACGCGGCCGAATTTGTCGGTGAAGATTTCTTCGCCGGCCGGGCCTACTACTACCGCGGTTTGCGGGCCTTGCACGAATGTCTTGTGCGCGCGCTGCGGCGGCCGGTAGGCCTGGCTGGCGGGCATGGCGGCAAAGCGGCATTGATAGTTGCCCGGCTCGCTGTCTGCCTCCTGGCCTTGCACCTGCGCCGCCACTTCGGTGTGCAGGCACAGGTAGCGGGCGTTCTGGTCGGCGCGCGGGTGGCCTTGCAGCTTGAACAAATGGCCCACGCTCAGGCCCTGGGCGTTGCTGCTGCCGCGCAGGCGTTCGTGCTGGGTTTGCAACTCGTCGAGCCGGTTGCCGGCAAGCTGTTGGCCGTCGGCCTTTTGGGTGTAGCGGCCGTCGAAGTCAAAGCGTTCCAGGCTGGCTTGTTCATGCTCACGCGCCAAGCTGGCCTGCACCGCCAGCGCCGTGGCCGGGCGCTCGAAGTCGTAGCTGGTGAGCGCCACCTTGCCGGTGCGCACTTCGCGCGTGCAGGCCCAGGTGCCGACATAGGCCGTGCCCGGCGGCACCTGGCCGGCGCTGGGGTAGTAGGGCAGTTGGGCGCAGCCTTCGGCTTCGCTGAGTGCGCTCATGTCGTCGGCCAGCACCAGCTTGTGCTCGCCCTCGCGGTGCTCGAAGAACCAGAAGATGCCCTCTTCTTCCAGCAGCCGGGCGATGAAGTTGAAGTCACTCTCGCGGTACTGCACGCAGTAGCCGCGCGTGCGGTAGCTGCGATACAGGCGCAGCTCGAAGTTGGCCAGCGCGGCGTGTTCGCTGTCTTTGAAAACGGCCTGCGCGATTTGCGGCACGCTCTTGTCTTGAAAGATGCGGCAATCAGTCGTGCGGGTGAGGAACCACAGCCACGGCCGCACGCTGGCCTGGTAGCCGAAGTGGCGCCCGCTGCCCGCGCCAATGCCGAAGCGCGTGACGATGCCGTTGAAAAAGCGCTTCGGCCCGTCGCTCAACGCCACCTGCACGCCCACCGCCTGGCCGAGCAGCTTTTCTGCGGGCAGGTCAGGCTTGTCGCTGATCAGCTCCAGTTCCATTTCGCCCAGCATGCTCAGGCCCTGCGTCACCGTCATGGCGCGAAAGCGCAAGTCGGCCGCCGGCAAGGGTGAACTCAAGGTGATGGGGACGGACATGCGTGCGCGCTTCAGGCTGATGGGATGTGGGGCGAACGGCGCGATGCTGGCGCAGCTTCAGGTGCGCGGGCAGCGCCGAAAGTCATGCGCGGCGGCGTTGCGTTCGGCGCAGCCCATCAATGCTTAACCGCCGTCACCAGCCAGCCCGCCACCGGCTGGCCAGCTTCATGGCGCAGGGCCTCTGGCGTGATCGACAGCAACTTCAGGCCGGCCAGCTGCAAGGCCGCACGCACATGGGCCGCGCTGTGTGCATAGCGGCCGTTGGGCTGGAGTTGGTGGCCCGCGCCAGGTGCCTCATCGGCCTGTGCCTCCACCGTGAAGATCAACCACCCGCCGGCGCGCAAGCTGCGCTGCGTGGCCGCCAGTGGTGCTTCGAGCGGGCCGAAGTAGCACAGCGTGTCGGCGCTGGCCACCACGTCAAACGCGCCGGGCTGGGTGTGCAGGTAATGCACCAGCTCGGCCTGGTGCAGTGGCGCATAGCACCCCCGTGCATGGGCGCGGCGCAACATGCCTTCTGAAAGGTCGCAGCCCGCCAGCGTGCGCGCCCAGGGCTTGAGCAGCGGGCCGCACAGGCCGGTGCCGCAGCCGGCGTCAACGATGTCGAATGCCGCGGCCGGTGGGCCGGCTACATCAGCCAGCGCCTGGGCCACCAATTCGGGCGCGCGGTAGTGCAGCTTTTCCAGCTTGGCGTCGAACGAGCCGGCGAATTGGTCGAACACCTGCTGCACGTAGGCGTCGCTGGCGCGCGGCGGCGGCGCCTGGCCCAGGCAGGCGGCCAACTGGTGCTGCACCACCGGGTTGTCGGGCTCCTCGGCCTGCCACTGGCGGTACAGCGCGGCGGCCTGGTCGCGTTCACCCAGCAACACCAGTGCGCGAATGACCTGGTCGCGCGCCTGCATGTGCCGCGGCCACAGCGCAACGGCGCGGCTGTTGGCCAGCAGGCCTTCGTGCACCTGGCCCTGCGCCATCAAGGCCAGCGACAGGTTGTACCAAGCGTCGCCAAACTCACCGCGCAGCGCCAGCGCGCGCCGCGCCGCACCTTCGGCCTGCGCCCAATGGCCCTGCTTGCGGTACACCGTGCACAGGTTGTTCAGCGCGTCGGCGGCTTCGGGCCGCGTGGGCCCGGCGGCCACGCCGCGTTCATAGGCCTGGGTGGCTTCATCCACCCGGCCGGCGGCCAGCAGCACGTTGCCCAGGTTGTTCCAGGCGCCGATGTTGCTGCCGGCCAGAGTCAGCGAGTGGTGGATCAGTTCAAGCGCTTCGTTCACGCGG
This sequence comes from Burkholderiales bacterium, assembly GCA_031381955.1. Classification (GTDB taxonomy): domain Bacteria; phylum Pseudomonadota; class Gammaproteobacteria; order Burkholderiales; family Burkholderiaceae_C; genus Rubrivivax. The sequence goes on along the minus strand of JANMYI010000787.1, from coordinate 1,970 downwards.
CCTTGCGTGTGCCGCAACACGCCCAGGTAGTGCAGGGCGTTGGGTTCATCGGGCCAGCGCCGCAGCAACGCCAGCAGGGCCGGCTCGGCTTCTTCGATGCGCTCGGCGCGCAGCAGCGCGATGGCATGGGCCAAGGCATCAGTGGGGTCGGCTCTGGCCGCCATTTTTCCCAAGCCTGTATCGGTGCTCAGTCGAACTGGTAGTCGAACTGCCCATCGCGCACGCCCACCTGCACCCGTTGCAACGGGTGCCCCTGCAAGGTGCGGTTGAGAAATGCGCGCGAGACATCGGGCAGCAAGGTGTTGGTGAGGATGGCGTCGATCATGCGCCCGCCCGATTCGCCTTCGGTGCAGCGGCTCACCACCAGTTGCACCACCTCGTCGCTCACCTCGAACGGTAGTTTGTAGCGCTGCTGCACGCGCTGGGTGATGCGCGCGAGCTGCAGCCGCACGATGCGCGCCAGCATCGCGTCGCTCAAGGGGTAGTAGGGAATCGTCACCAGGCGGCCGAGCAGCGCGGCGGGGAAGATGTCCAGCAGCGGCGCGCGCAGCGCAGCGGCCAGGGTTGGCGGGTCGGGCTGCGCGCCGTTGCGGCACAGCTGCGCAATCTGGCTGGAGCCGGCATTGGTGGTGAGCAGGATGAGCGTGTTTTTGAAATCGATGAAGCGCCCCTCGCCGTCTTCCATGAAGCCCTTGTCGAACACCTGGAAGAAGATTTCGTGCACATCGGGGTGGGCCTTTTCCACCTCATCGAGCAGCACCACCGAATACGGCTTGCGCCGCACGGCCTCGGTCATCACGCCGCCTTCGCCGTAACCCACGTAACCCGGCGGCGCGCCCTTGAGCGTGGAGACGGTGTGCGCCTCTTGAAATTCGCTCATGTTGATGGTGATGAGGTTGTGCTCGCCGCCATACAGCGCCTCGGCCAGGGCCAGCGCGGTTTCGGTCTTGCCCACGCCCGAGGTGCCGGCCAGCAGGAACACGCCCACCGGCTTTTGCGGGTTGTCCAGCCCGGCGCGCGAGGTTTGAATGCGCCGCGCGATCATTTCCATGGCATGGTCTTGGCCCACCACGCGCTCGCCCAGCAGCGCGGGCAGGCGCAGCACGGTGTCGATCTCGTTGGCCGCCATGCGGCCAACGGGAATGCCCGTCCAGTCGGCCACCACGCTGGCCACGGCTTGCGCGTCCACCGTGGGCAGCATCAGCGGCTGCTCGCCTTGCAGTTGCGTGAGTTCGCGCTGCACGCCTTGCAGTTCGCTCAGCGCCGTGGCGCGCGCTTCGTCACTCAGCGCCGCAGCGCGGGCATCGTCGCCCGGCGCCTGGGCCTCGGGCGCGGCGTGCAAGCTGGCGCGCAGCGCCAGCACGCGGGCGACGAGTTCCTTCTCTGCCGCCCAGCGGGTTTGCAACTCATCAAGCCGGCTGTTCTCTAACGTTAGCGCGGCCTGCACCTGCGCGCCGCGCTCGGCCGTGCCGGGCTGGCCGATGCTGGCTTCGCGTTCAATGATCGCGCTTTCGGTTTGCAGCGCCTCGATGCGCCTTTGGCTGTCGTCCACCTGCGCCGGCGTGGCGTGCAGGCTCACGGCCACGCGGGCGCAGGCGGTGTCGAGCAGGCTGACCGACTTGTCAGGCAACTGGCGCGCCGGAATGTAGCGGTGTGACAGCTTCACCGCCGCTTCCAGCGCTTCATCCAGGATCAGCACCTGGTGGTGCGCGGCCATGGTGCTGGCCACGCCGCGCATCATCAAGGTGGCCTTCACTTCATCGGGCTCGTCGACCTGGATCGCCTGGAAGCGCCGCGTCAGCGCCGGGTCTTTCTCGATGTGCTTTTTGTATTCGGCAAATGTGGTGGCGCCGATGGTGCGCAGCAGCCCGCGCGCCAACGCCGGCTTGAGCAGGTGGGCCGCGTCGCCCGTGCCGGCGGCGCCGCCGGCGCCCACCAGGGTATGCGTTTCGTCGATGAACAGGATGATG
>JANMYI010000720.1:0-3029 GCA_031381955.1 Burkholderiales bacterium | reverse complement strand
CCGGGATGTCATGCCGCACGCAGGTCATGATCTCGACCATGCTCATGCCCCAGGCGCCGTCGCCGGCATACGCAATGGCCGGGCGCTCGGGCGCTGCCACCTTGGCGCCGATCATGGTGGGCAGGGCGTAGCCGCAGTTTCCAAAACTCATCGGCGCGAAGAAGCTGCGTGGCTCGTCAAAGCGCAAATAGCTGTTCGCCACCGAGTTGATGTTGCCGATGTCGGTGCTGACCATCACCCGCGGCGGCATGGCTTTTTCAAGTTCGCGCAGCACCTGGCGCGGGTGCAGGTACTGGCCGCCGGAGAAAGGCTTTTCCTTGCCGTTTTCTTCGATCATGTCCAGGCTGTACGCATCGCGCTCGTGCGTCCAACCATCGAGTTCACTTTCCCAGACCGCCTTCTCTTCGGCCACCTTGGCCGCGCGCTGCGCCTTGTTGGCGTCGCAGGCCAGTACCTTGCCCGCCAGCCGCACCAGCAGCGAAGCCGCCGCGGCCTTGGCATCACCATGAATGCCAACGTTGATTTTTTTCACCAGCCCCAGGTTGGTGTGGTCGGTCTCGATCTGGATGATCTGCGCATCCTTGGGCCAATAGTCCAGGCCGTGCTGGGGCAGGGTGCCGAAGGGGCCCATGCGCGAGCCCAGGGCCAATACCACGTCGGCCTGGCTGATGAGCTTCATCGCAGCCTTGCTGCCTTGGTAACCCAGCGGGCCGGCCCACAGCGGATGCTTTGATGGGAAGGCATCGTTGCGCAGATAGCCGGCACACACCGGCGCCCCCAGCCGCTCAGCCAGCGCCTGGCACTCGGCCACCGCATTGCCCAGCACCACCCCGCCGCCGGCCAGGATCACCGGGAACTTGGCCTTGGCCAGCAACTCGGCCGCTGCGTTCAGGCTGACCTCACCACCCGCGCCGCGCTCAACGCGCAAGGGCTGCGGAATTTCGCAGTTCACTTCGCCATAAAAATAATCGCGCGGAATGTTCAGTTGCGTGGGCCCCAGCTCAGACATCGCGCGGTCAAAACAGCGCGCGGTGAATTCGGCCATGCGCTTGGGGTTGACCACATGGCCTTGGTACTTGGTGAACTCCTGAAACATGGGCAACTGGTTGGCTTCTTGAAAGCCGCCCAGGCCCATGCCCATGGTGCCGGTTTCGGGCGTGATCACCACCACCGGGCTGTGCGCCCAGTACGCCGCGGCGATGGCCGTCACGCAGTTGCTGATGCCTGGCCCGTTCTGGCCAATCACCACACCATGCCGCCCGCTCACGCGCGCAAAACCATCGGCCATGTGCGCCGCGCCTTGTTCATGCACCACCGGAATGAGCGTGATGCCGGCAGGTGCAAAGATGTCCATCGCATCCATGAAGGCTGAGCCCATGATGCCGAACATCGTGTCAACGCCCTGCGCCACCATGGTTTCCACGAAGGCTTCGGAAGGGGTCATCTTCTGCATGCCGGTCACGGCGCGGCGCGGGCTGGTGGCTGGGTTCGTCAAGGCAAGTCTCCGGGTGGCGGGTTGGTCAGGGCGGCAGCGCGCGGATGCAGCGGCGTCCCAGGTGCCGAGAGTATTCCATCTGCCCGGCGCCGCAGCCCTGGTGCGTGTGCCAAGCCCGCCACGTATGGCTTGATGCCACACTGTCGCCCCATGACTGAACCGCTTTCCATGTTGCCCGCACGTCATGCGGCGGTGCGCGAACTCTTTGGCTTCGACAGCGATTTGCTGGTTCCCATGTTCGAGCAGACCGATGCGCATGTGCCCGAAATCGACACCGCCTACCGCTTCAACCGCGACACCACCCTGGCCATCCTGGCCGGCTTCATGCACAACCGGCGCGTGCTGGTGCAAGGCCTGCACGGCACGGGCAAATCCACCCACATCGAACAGGTGGCCGCGCGCTTGAACTGGCCTTGCGTGCGCGTCAACCTCGACGGCCATGTCAGCCGGCTCGACCTGGTGGGCCGCGACGCCGTGGTGCTGCGTGATGGCCAGCAGGTGACCGAGTTCAAGGAAGGCATCGTGCCCTGGGCCTTGCAGCGGCCGGTGGCGCTTGTGTTCGATGAATACGACGCCGGCCGGCCCGATGTGATGTTCGTCATCCAGCGCGTGCTGGAACGAGAAGGCCGCTTCACGCTGATGGACCAGAACCGCGTGCTCACGCCGCACCCGGCGTTCCGCTTGTTCGCCACCGCCAACACCGTGGGCCTGGGTAACCTGAACGGCCTGTACCACGGCGCGCAGCGGCTGAACCATGCACAGATCGACCGTTGGAACATCGTGGCCACGCTGAACTATCTGCCGGCTGAAGAGGAAGTGGCGATCGTGCTGGCGCGCGTGCCTGAACTGGCCCATGAGGCCGGCCGCACGCTGGTGCGGCGCATGGTGGCGCTGGCTGACTTGACGCGCGCCGGCTTCGCCGCGGGCGACCTGTCAACCCTGATGTCACCGCGCACCGTGATCACCTGGGCCGAGAACCTGCAAATCTTTGCCGATGTGGCGCAGGCGCTGCGCTTGTCATTCGTTAACAAGTGCGATGAAGCCGAATGGCCGATCGTGGCGGAGTACTTTCAACGCTGCTTCGACGCTGAACTGGGCGCTGGGCCCGGCGCGTTCACGGCATGAGCCTGCCCGGCCGCCCGAAAGGCGATACCGGAGTGCGCAGCACGATGGTGCTCCCATGAGCGAAGTGCAGCGCCAGGCGCGTGAGCAGCAGCGCGTTGAGGCGCTGGGCCTGGCCGCCATCCACGCCCTCGCGCACGAGCGCAACTTGCACTTTCGCGGCCGCCGGCTGTACCGCGGCGCGCAGCGCCTGCCGGCCTTCGCGCCGCACCTGCACCCCAGCCTGGAGCGCGACGACTTCGCCTCGTTCCGCGGCGCGGCCGATGGCCTGGCGCTGCGGCTGCGCTTTTCTAACGCTGAACTGCACAGGCAACTGGCGCCGGTTGACGCCATACCGCGCCTGGTGTTCGACATGCTCGAACAATTTCGCGCCGAAGCCTTGGCAAGTGATGACTGGCCCGGCGTGCGGCGC
>JANMYI010000696.1:0-6965 GCA_031381955.1 Burkholderiales bacterium | reverse complement strand
AGACTGGGCGCGTACCGTCAGGCAAGCGCTAGCCAGTCGGGCAGCCGTGCCCCCCGAGTCGGCGGTTCGTTCGGCCGTCGTGGTTTCACTTGGCGGGCGTGAGGTCATGGTCGAAGCCATCGGGCACCCAGCGCTCTTCTTTGCGAACCAGGCGCACGCCGCCGCTGCCGTCGTTTTTGATCACGTAGCGGAAGGGTTCGCAGCCCGCCAGCGGCGGCGTCACGGTGACGGTGGTGGTCTCCGGCGTGCGCTGCACTTCGGCGGGCAAGTCACCGGCGCTGATGCACAGGTCGCCGCGGCCGGAGGTGATCATGCGAAACGTGGCCTTGCCGTCTTTCTCCTCAACCTTGACGGTCGACGTGCGAAAGCGCTCTTTGCTGTACTGGCCGCTGACCGGATCCTTCATGTAGGACTTGTAGTTCCAGGTTTGCACCTGCGCCTGCGCCAGGCTGGGGCCGGCTGCTGCGCCAAGGAGGGCGCTGATGAGCCCTGCGCGGCGCAGCGCGGTGACGATGTTTGAGCGTGTGGTCATGACGTTCCTTTCAGTGAATGGGCCGGTTGGCCGGGGTTGACAAAGGCTCCCTGCTTGCACGTTGACAGCGTGAATTTCTTGTTGGTGCATCAATTGCCTACTTCGGTTCCGATGCGCAGCAAGCGCGTGAGGTCGACCTGGCTGACGGGCGTGCTGCCGGCATCAAAGCGCAAGCTGTCCAGAATGCGTGTCAGCTCAGGCAAGCGCGCCGCGAACTCATCGCGCGCCGCGGCGGCCACGAACACGGTGGCCACGTCGCCGTGGCGCACGGCGATCACACTGGCGCGGCCCTGGAACAGGTTGCTGCCGTAATCAAACGCGGCACGCGCCACGTGCGGCCCCTGGCTTTGCACCTTGAGCATGTGCACGTTGTGCAAGCCGGGTTCGGTGGCGGCGTAGTGCTGCTGCAACCATTGAGTCAAGTCAACCCGCGCCGGCACGCTGCGTGCGCGCACCAGGGCCGCAGCGGTGCCGCGTGGCGCGCTCACCGCAATCTCGCCCGCGCCACTGGCCTGCACCTGCCAGGCCTGCGGCTTTTGCAGGGTGAAGCCCGCCGCGTCACGGTGCGCAGACCAGCCCAGTGGCGCGGCGGGTTCAGCCATGGTGCCGGGTGCCCACATTGCCGCCCCTGCCGCCCAGACCATGCTTGCCCAACCGCCGCGCCTGTGCCATGTGGCCACGTCGTTCACGGCGTGATCGGCGCCATGCCCAGCGTGCTGAACAGGGCATTGGCCGCTGGCAGGTTGAGCCGGATCGTGCTGCGCGTGATGTTGCTGGCATTGCGGTAGCCGAAGTACACCGTGCCGCCGCGTTGCACGAACACGCGCTCGAAGTTCAGCCGCTGCGCGATGGCGGGCAGGTTGTTGAAGGTCATCACCCGGCCGTCGGCTTGGGTGGCGGTGATGGCGAAGGTGCCGGTGCCCACTTCATTGCAATTGCGCGCGCTGCTGCCGTTGGTGCGCACGTGGCAGCTGAAGTACTTCAACGCATTGCCGCCCGTGAAAGCCACGCGCAGGTTGGCGCTGGTGGTGAAGAACGTGCCCGTGCCGGCCGGCAGCGCCGCGCCGCCGGCCACCGTGCCGAGCGACACGCTGCTGGCCGACCACCAGATGTTCGGGTTCAGGCTCGCGCCGCCCGCATCGGTTTGCAGGTTCACCCGGCACAGGTTGCCGGGGTTGTTGGCCACCAGTTCTTCCAGCGTGGCCACGTTGCTGGCGCTGATGGCGCCGGTGAACGCCCGCCCGCAGGCCAGCGTGTCGTTCACGGTGGTGTCGCCGCCCGCTGCCGCGGCCGGGCCGAAGGTGGTGACCGGGCTGGTCACGTCATAGGCCCAGGCGTTGAAGGTGGGGACGGTGGTTTGATAGAAGAGCTGCGCGCCGGCCGGGAAGGTGACGCTGCCCAGCGCGCCCAGGTTGGCCGGGCCCCAGTTGGCGTAGTCCACGCCGTTGTCGTCACCCGGGAAGCTGCGGATCTTGGTCGTGATCACGCTGGCCAGTGTTAGCCCGGCAATGTCAATCACGCTGCGCGTGCTGCTGCCCTTTTCATGGCCGTTGCAGTAGTCGTATGTGCTGCGCCCGGCGGCGTCGCGCTGCGTTTGCGTGCTGCGCAGGCCCAGCGGGCAGCCCACCCAGGCGCTGCCGTTCCAGTGCAGATCGCCCTTGCGCGCTTCCAGCGTGCCAAAGCCCCAGGTGCTGATCACGCCCGCGGTGGCGGCCTTGTGAATGTCTTGAAAGCGCACCAGGCCAGCGCCATCGGGCGTGTTGTCTGAAGCGTCAGACGTCATCACCCGATACGTCCAGTTGCCGGCATCGGTGTAGCTGAAGCCGCGCAACGCGGCGGTCGCGGTGGCGCTGGCGGCTGGCAACGCGGAAGGCAGCTTGTCCGTGGCCACCGTGGCCAGCGCGGCGGCGGTGTCCAGCGTGGGTTGGGTGGTCAGCAGGTCTTGCGCAGCGGCCACCAGCGCGGCCTGCACATTGGTGGCGCCAGTGATGGCGGGCGCGTTCGCCGCGGCGGCCAAGGCTGGCAGCGCTGAGCGCAGCGCGCTGGCCACCGCGGCCTGAATGTCAGCCTGCACGATCGTGCCGCCGCCGGCATCGGCCTGGCCCAGGCGCGGCGCCATCGCACTGGCCAGCGCCACTTGCGTCTGCACCGCCAGGCGGGCCACCAGGGCGGCCTGGCGCTGCCCGTCGGAGCTGCCGGTGAAGTCGCCCAAAGGCGAGACGCTCAGGCCGGCCTGGGCCTGGATGAACGCCGCGGCCTCGGTGGCGCTGTTGCCGGTGGCTTGCATCTGGCCCAGCACCATCGTCGTCAAGGGGCTGACGAAAACGCTTTGCACGCCGCCGTTGCCCGTGGCCGGGGCCTTGAAGGTGAGCGCGGTGCCGATGGCGGCATTGGTGGTCTGGTCCACCGCCGTGGCCGGCACGTTGACGATGACCGCGTGCTGGCCCGCATCGGGCGTCAGCACCTGAATCGTGAAGCTGCCGTCGGCCGGCGTGGCCGCCGACGTCGGCTCGCCAGCATCACAGGCGCCGTTGTCGTTCAGGTCGTAGCAGGCGGTGGCGCCTTGCAGCGGGCCGTCGGCGACCACGCCGCTGATCGCCACTGAAGGCGGCGGGGGAGGCGGCGGCGGCGGCGGAGGGTTGTCTGCCACCGGCGGCTCGGCCGGCGTGCTGCTGCTGCCGCAGCCGGGCAGCATGACGGCCAGCGCCGCGGCACTGGCCAACACGGCGGCGAGGTGAACGAAGCTTGGCGGGCGGCTCAGTGGCGCTTGCCGGGGGGCCAGGCCCGCAGGCTGCGGCAGGGTGGCTGCGTCTGGGGCAGGGTTGAAAGCGTGCGTCATGGTGATCCTTCGGGTGCCAACAAGGCCCACAAAGGGGCCCATGGCATGAAGGATCGGCGCCGGCCGTTAGGCGAACGCTAGCCCGCTGCGGCGGCAACCGTTAGCGGCGTCTAGGGAGATACCCGTAGCCGCCATCTGCCTTGCGCGCTGCGCAAGATCGGGGTTTCCCGGAGACTGACGGCCTCAGCCGCCCGGTGTCGCCGCCAGCGCCAGCGCCACCGCGTCGTGCAACGACAGCGCTTCGCCCTCGCGCCACAGCGTGGCCAGGCGCGCCGCGGGCAGCTGGCACAGCACCAGGCGGCGCAGGCGCAGCACGTCGCGTTGATCCTTGGCGCTGATCTCGCCAAAGCCTTGCTGCCAGAAGGCCGCGGCAAAGGCCATCAGCCGTGCGGCCAGTTCGGGCGCGCGCAGGTGAGCCAGCGCGCGCGGCAGGTTCCACAGGCCGTAGGCCAGGTCGTACGAGCCCATGCTGCCCCAGGCAGCGCGAATGCAGGCCTGGTAGTCAGCCACCGCGCCCGGCCAATCGCGCAAGCCGCTGCGGGCGTTGCCGCTCACGTTAAAGGCCTGGCTCAGGCGGCGCCAGTCTTGCTGCACGTGAGCGCTGGCCACCACCGGCGCCAAACGCTGCAAACACTCTTCATGGCGGCCCGCGTTTTGCGCGCACACCGCCAGGTTGTAGCGGCCGCTGTTGATGGCGTGCTCGTTGCCGGTTAGTTGCCACAACGCCAGCGCCTGGGCGTGCAGATGTTCGGCGCGCGGGTAGTCGCGGTATTGCACGTTGGTGATGAAGGCGCGCAGCGCCAGCAGGCTGGCTCTCAAGGAAATGTGGCTTTGCCACTTTTCTTGATCCCCTTGGGGGGCTGAGGGCCGCGGCTCCAAGTCCGCCTGCGCGGACTTGGACGGCCCGAAGGCCAATCGCCTCTGGCCATTGGCCGCCGGCCCCGGCCGGCCTTGGGGCGCTATCAAGCCGGTGTCGCCATGGCTTCGGGCCAACTCGTCAGCTTCGGCCAGCAGCGGCTCGACCTCTTCGGCACGGCGGTGGCTGCGCCAGCGCACGCGGGCCAGCGCATGCAGCGCGCGCGCCCGCTGCAACGTGGGCTCGGCCTGGCCTTGCACGCCCAGTTCGGCATGGTGCAGCGCGGCCGCGCCCTGGCCGGCGCTGAACAACATCGGCCCCAGCAGGCTGTGGCCGCGCGCTTGCAGCGCCGCATCGGCGCAGTTCAAGACGGCGGCCTGGGCCAGGGCCAGGCCTTGCGCGGGCAGTTCGGTGTCTTCCAGGCAGCGGCCCAGGGCGTGCAGCAGCTCGATGGCGTCGCCCGGCATCTCGTCAGCCACGGCGCTGTCCAGTGCCGCCAGCAGGTTCGGCATTTCGGCCTGCAAGTGGGGCAGCGGCGGCGTGGCGGGCAGCGCAAGCGCAAGCGCCCATTGCCGCGCCCAGGCGCGGAGTTGGGCGCGCCAATGGCGGCCTTGGTCTGCGCTGAGCCGCGCGGCAGCGAATTCGCGGATCGGTTGGTACAGGGCAAAGCGCAAGTCTTGAGGAAATGTGGCTTCGCCACTTTCCTCAATCCCCGCGGGGGGCTGAGCCCGCACCGAACGAGCGCCTGCGCGCTCGTGAGTGGCTGGCGAAGGCCATTCGGCTTGCAAGCCGAATGGCGGCCGGCCCCAGCCGGCCTTGGGGCGCTCGTCAGCACCAGCTAGGCGATGCACCAGTGAATGGGCCACCAGGTCATCAAGCAGCAGCGGTGTGTCGAACGGCTCGGCCTGCGTCAATGCCGCCGCCGCCGCGGCTGTGAAGCCACCGGCAAAGACCGTCAGCGCCGCCAGCAGGGCGGCCTGTGCGGGGTCGAGTTGCGCCACGCTCCAGGCGATGGTGCGCTGCATCGAGGCGTGGTGCAGGTCCGCCGCATGGCGGGCGCCGCTGCGCTGCAAGAGGTCGAGGTGGGGCGTGCCGGGGCCGCGCAGGCGCGCGAGCATGTCGGCTGGTGTGATGCTGCGCACCCGGCAGGCGGCAAGCTCGATGGCTAACGGCATGCCTTCGAGCGCGCGCACCAGTTCCACCACGGCAGCGAGGTTGCGCGCGCCGAGGTGAAAGTCAGCCCGCACAGCGGCCGCGCCGGCCACGAACAAGGCCACGGCGGGGTTGGCCGCCGCCACAGCGAGCGGTGCATCGAGCGCCGGCAGCGCCAGGGTGTCGAGCGCGAACTCCTGTTCGCCCACCAAACCCAGCGCATGGCGCGACGTCACCAGCAGGTGCAGCCGCGGCAACTCGGCCAGCAGCTGAGCCACCAGGTCTTCAGCCTGGCCGACGAGTTGCTCGAAGTTGTCCAGCACCAGCAGCGCGCGCCGGCTCGACAGCGCCGTGCTCAGCGCGGCCAGCGGCGTGGCCGCGCCGGGCGCAATCTGCAAGGCGCTGAGTACTGCGTCCAAGGCTTGCACCTTGGTCGTGCACGGGGCCAGCGGCACGAAAGCCAACAGGTCGAAGGCTTCGAACGGGTCGTGCGCCGGCAGCGGCCAGACCGTGGGCGCGCGCAACGAGTGCGCCACTTCCACCGCCAGGCGTGTCTTGCCCGCACCGCCGGGGCCGACCACGGTGACGAGCCGTTGCCCCAACACCAGCGTGCGCAGGCGCGCGCCTTGTTCATCGGCGCCGAACATGCGCGTCAGGTAGTGCGGCAGTGTCACGCGCGCGGCGGGCATGCCGGCTTGCGGCACGCCCGGCGGGGCCACGGCGCGCGGCTCGGCGCTGTCGCGCGCCGGGCCGTCCGACGCTTCGCGCGGCGGCACCGTGGCGCGGGGCAGGTGGTCGAACACGGCGGCCAGGCGCACGCGCTCGTCGTCGATCCACTCGTCATAGAAGCCCGGCAGGAGCTCGCCGCCGTACAGCGCCAGCGCCTGGGCGACGTGCCCAGTGCGAGCGTGCTGCTCGAACAACAAGGCGTCGCAGCTGAGGGCGCCGTCAACCACGCGGATGTGCGTGCGGTCGGCCAGCAGCACCGGTTGCGCCGGCGTGCGCGAGGCCGGCTCCAGGATCGTCTTCAAGCTGGACAGCGCCTGGCGCAGCCGGTTGCGGCCCACCGCGATGGCCACGCCCGGCCACAGCAGCTCGATCAGTTCTTCGCGCCCGTGCGCGCGCTGCGGCGCCAGCGCCAGGCGCGCGAGCAAGGCCGTGATGGCGCGGCTGGGCAGGCGCACCAGGTGCTGCGCGCCGTCGCTCAGGCGCAGGCCACCGAGCAGGCCCACTCGCCACACCGCGGCGGGCGGGTTAGCGCTGCGCGTCGGCGCGTGGTTGGTGGACGGTTGCGAACTCGCTTCCAAGTCCTGGCCTGTGGGTTGGGTATGGGGGGCGTGATGAGGCCGCAAGATTCTAGGTAGCAGGGTCTGCGCGCCGAACCACCGGGTATGGGTGGTGGCGCAACGGCGGCGCGGCGCGGCCGGCGCCGGCGCGCGGTGTGCCCAGGCTCTCAGCGCTCGGCAATGTAGTGCTGAAGCCGTGGCACCTCGCCCGCGGCCAGGTGCGTGCGCACCGTGGCTTCAAGCTCCTGGTCGGCCACGGTGGCACGGGCGCGCTGGTGCAAGTAGTCAGCCCAACTGGTG
>JANMYI010000685.1:0-3770 GCA_031381955.1 Burkholderiales bacterium | reverse complement strand
TCATGCGCGCCGAGCCGCCCCAGCCGGGCAGCAGGCCCACCTTCACATGCGTGTCGGCAAAGCGGGCGGCGCTTGAGGCGATGAGCAGGTCGCAGGCCAACGAAATCTCAACGCCACCGGTGATGGCCAGGCCGTTGATGGCGCCGATGATCGGGCCCTTGAACTGCAACAACGCGGCCACCGCGTCTTGCTCGAAGGCGCTGGCCGCGGGGTTGTCATCGGTCCATTCATCGAGATCAAGCCCAGCGGTGGCGTTGAGATTTCGTTGGCCTGCGACCTGCTCATCGCCTCAAGCGCCGCCCGCTTTGCCGACACGCATGTGAAGGTGGGCCTGCTGCCCGGCTGGGGCGGCTCGGCGCGCATGATCCGTCGCATCGGCATCCTGCGCGCCAAGGAACTGGCCCTAACCGGGCGCTTCATGGGCGCCGATGAAGCCCTGGCCTGGGGCTTCGTCAACCGCGTGGTGGCGCCTGACCAATTGCTGCCCGAGGCCCAGGCCTTGGCGCGCCAGATGCTGGCCAACCCGCCGGCGGGCTTGCGTGCCTACAAGCACTTGCTTGATGCCGAAGCCGCGGTGGCTTTGGGCGACGCATTCGAGATTGAACGCACGGCGGCCATGGCCGCCAACGCCGACGTCACGCGCAGCGAAATCCTGGCGCGGCTCGATCGTCTTCGCCGCCAAGGGCGCTGAGCAGCGTCAGCACGCGCGGGCCCTGCGCCTGGGTGTTGTCCCTCTGGTCGCCCGGCTGGCATGGTGCCAATCTGCGCCCCTTGCCATCGGAGTGCATCGCCATGATCTCGTCAGCTGTTTCTGCCACGCTGCGCCGCAGCGCCCTGTTTTGCACTGCGCCCGTGCTGCTGCTGGCCTGCGCCAGCGCGCCGCCACTTGATGCCAACAGCGTCATTTATCAAGCAGATGCGGCCATGGGCGGCCCTGCCCTGCGCACCGTGGCGTTCGCAGGCAGCGGAACGGGCTCAGTCTTCGGCCAGGCCCATGTGCCGGGCCAGCCATGGCCGAAGTTGAACTACAGCAACCTGGCCCGCGTGGCCGACTATGACAAAGGCGCTTTGCGCGAAGACTTTGCGCGCAGCCGCGCCGAGCCCACGGGCGGCGGCGCCACGCCCTTGCAAGGCCAGGGCGAAGCGCGTGCCGTGGCCTTGGTGATGGGCGACCTGGCCTGGAACATGGTGGGCCCGGCACCCGTGCCCGCCCCGGTGGCGCGCGAGCAGCGCCAGCACGATTTGTGGACCACCCCGCACGGCGTGCTCAAGGCCGCGGCGCGCTATTCGGCCCAGGCCAGCGCACGGCCCGATGGCGCAGCAGGCGCACGGCTGAGCTTCAGCGTGCCTGGCCTGATGAACGCCACCGCCTGGGTCGATGGCGCGGGCCTGGTCGACCGGGTGGATTCGCGCCTGCCCAACGCGGTGCTGGGCGACACCGACGTCACCACCCTGTACAGCAACTACCGCGACCATGGCGGCGTGAAGTTCCCCGGCCGCATCCGCCAAACGCAGGGCGGCTTTGAGGTGCTCGACATCACGGTAGACAGCGTCAAGGTGAACGAGCCCAGCGGCATCGAAGTGCCCGCGCTGGTGAGCGCGTTTGCCGAACGAGTGGCCAGCGAACAAGTGGCGCCCGGTGTGTGGATGCTGGCCGGCGGCTCGCACAACAGCGTGGCGATTGAAATGCGCGACCACCTCATCGTGGTGGAAGCGCCGTTGTATGACGGCCGCAGCGCCGCGGTGTTGGCTGAAGCCAAACGCCTGGTGCCGGGCAAGCCGGTGCGCTTCGTCGTCAACTCGCATCACCACTTCGACCATGCCGGCGGTCTGCGCGCGGCGCTGGCCGAAGGCGCCACCTTGGTCACCAGCGCGGCGGCCAAACCTTGGTACGACAAGACCTTTGCCAACCCGAATCGCATCCGCCCCGATGCGCTGGCGCGTTCTGGCCGCAGCGCCAACATCACCGGCGTGGCCGGCCGCCACGTGCTCAGCGATGGCCAGCGCACGGTGGAGGTGCATGAAATCAGCAACAGCGTTCATGCCAACGGCTTCTTGATGGTGTACCTGCCGGCGGAAAAACTGCTGATCGAAGCCGACGCCTTCACCCCCGGTGCGCCCAACCCGGCGCCGCCAGCACGGGTCAACGACAACCATGCCAACCTGTTGGGCAATGTGGAACGGTTGGGCTTGAGCGTGGAGCGCATCTTGCCGCTGCATGGTCGGGTGGCGCCGTTTGCCGAGTTGTTGACCATGGCGGGGCGCAAACCGTGAATTCCGACTGGGTCAATAGCCCCGGCACTGCCCCGGCACTCCCCCATTCATGTGAGCGATTCGGTTGGCGGCATCCATAGAATCCTTGCATGCCCACCGCCAGGCCCTTCGCGCGCGCAGTCTTCACCACCCCTCACCCCCTGCGCGGGGCGCTGGCCGTGTGCGGGCTGCTGGCCAGCTCGCTGTGCGGCGCGCAGACCTTCAAATCCACTGAAGGCAACACCTACGCGGGCCGCAACGTGAGTGGTGGGCGCGAAGGCGCCTGTGTGGCTGAAACGGTGATCGAGCGCACGCTGCGTGTGGGTCGCGATGACGCCGCCGGCCGGCTGACCTTCACCATGGACATCGAGAAGGTGCGCGATGCCGTCTACCGCGGCAACAACAGTGCCAAGGCCGCCGAATGCGACCCGGGGCGCGAGCGCAGCACGGCCACGGTGCGCTTCTACATCACCGATGAGTCGCGCACCAAGTCCGACTACAGCGGCACCGTCGTCAGCGCCAGCCGCAGCGTGCATGGTTTCAAGATGGGAGATCGCATCGAAGGCCAAGTGGAGGTCTACGACGGCGGGCGCGGCCTGGACTTCAGCAACGAAGAATTTGCCGACGGCGTGGCCCGCGTGCTGGCCAGAAGCTTTCGCAATGCCGCCGGCAACGAGCAAGCCTACTTCGTGCCCGGTCGCACGCCCGACCTGGTGCTGAACTGCCGCGTCATTGCCTCCGATGGCACGGGCACGCAAAGCAGCAGCAACAGCTCAAGCCAGACCACCGACGCCGCCGGCCGCACGCGCAACTATCAAGGCGCCACGAGCGGCAGCTCCAGCACCTCGGCCTGCCTGGCACATGGCTGGCAGAACATCCGCAAGACGGTGTCGGTGTGGCTCCAGGAAAAGCGCTGCGACGGCCAGCCCTGCGAGGTGGCGCCCACCTTCTTTCGCTGGCCCGGCGGCATGCTCAGCCGCGCCACCGGGCAAATGAAGGACGGTTGCTACACGTACGAATGCGACAAGGCGCCGGCCCAGCAACTGCGTTTTTGACACCCCCACCGCGTTGAACCATGGCCACCACCCTTGCATCCAGATTCAAGACCTTGATCGGCGCCGCGGCATGCGGCGTCTTGTTGGCAGCCTGCTCCAGCTCACCCCCCCTGTCCGCCAGCGCCTCATGCCTGGACAAGCAGAACTACTGCCTGGATCAGTGCAATTCATCGCATTCGAATTCAGGCCTGGCCACCGCGCTGGGCCTGGCGCTGGCCAAGCCCAAGACGGAAACTGAACGCCAGCGTGCGGCGCAGATCCAGCAGCAGCAAACCGCCAAAGACAACCAGGCGCGGCTGCAATGCCGCGGCGGCTGCGACACCCAGGCCGAGATGTGCCGCCGTCGCATGTAGCGTTGGCGATCACCTGAAACGTTAATTCAGCAGCGGCAAGGCCAGGCACAAGCAAGTCCCCCCCTGCGGCGCCGGCAGCGGGCGCAGGCTGCCGCCGTGCAGCACCGCC
>JANMYI010000653.1:0-4459 GCA_031381955.1 Burkholderiales bacterium | reverse complement strand
CCTTGTCCAGAAAGCCCGCGCCCACGCCCTAAAATGCGCCCCGCTTTCCCCTGCTTCCCCCGTTAGAGCCCGCACATGACCCACGTTGTTCTTGAATCCTGCATCAACTGCAAGCACACTGATTGCGTGGACGTCTGCCCGGTCGATTGTTTCCGCGAGGGCCCCAACTTCCTGAGCATCGACCCCGATGAATGCATTGACTGTGCGGTGTGCATTCCCGAATGCCCGGTGAATGCCATCGTGCCCGAGGAAGACGTGCCGCAAGAGCAAATCGCCTTCATCAAGATCAACGCCGACCTGTCACGCAAGTGGCCCAGCATCACCAAGCGCAAGGCCGCGCTGCCCGATGCCGAAGAATGGGCCGAACGCAAAGACAAGCTGCAATTTTTGGTGCGCTGAGGCACGCCTGATCTCAACCGTTAAGGGCCACGCACGCGGGCCCGCTCCGCTGCCATGAACCCTGCCGCCGCCACGCCGGTGATCACCACCGCCCAAGCCCACGACGCCCCCATCGAGACCGATGCCGTCATCGTCGGGGCCGGCCCGGTCGGCCTGTTCCAGGTGTTTGAGTTGGGCCTACTCGAAATCAAGGCCCACATCATCGATTCGCTGGCCTACCCCGGCGGCCAATGCATCGAGCTGTACCCCGACAAGCCCATCTACGACATTCCCGCCGTGCCCGTGTGCACCGGCAAGGAACTCACCGACAACCTGCTCAAACAAATCGAGCCCTTCGGCGCCACCTTCCACCTGGGGCACGAAGTCACCGAAGTGCGGCGTGAAGCCGACGGCCGCTTCTTCGTGCAAACCTCAAAGGGCACACGGTTGTTGAGCAAGACGATCTTCATCGCCGGCGGCGTGGGCTCGTTCCAGCCGCGGCTGCTGCGCGTTGAAGGCATTGAAAAGTACGACGGCACGCAACTGCACTACCGCGTGCGCAACCCGGCGCAGTTTGCGGGCAAGAACCTGGTCATCGTGGGTGGCGGTGATTCGGCGCTCGACTGGTCGTTGAACTTCGTGCAAGCAGGCCCGAACAGGTGCGACAGCGTGGTTCTCATCCACCGCCGCGACGGCTTTCGTGCCGCGCCGGCCAGCGTGGCACGCATGCGCGAGCTATGCGACGCCTACGAGATGCAATTCGTGGTCGGCCAGGTCACCGGCATTGAAGAAACCGGTGACCGCATGACGGCGCTGAAGGTCACCGGGGGCGACGGCGTCACGCGCGTCATGCCCGTGGACATGCTGCTCGTTTTCTTCGGCTTGAGCCCCAAGTTAGGCCCGATCGCGCAATGGGGCCTGGGGCTGGAGCGCAAGCAGATCGTGGTCGACACCGAGAAGTTCGAAACCAACATTCCCGGCATCTTCGCGGTGGGCGACATCAACACCTACCCGGGCAAGAAGAAGCTCATTCTCTCGGGCTTTCATGAGGCCGCGCTGGCCGCCTTCGGTGCTTCGCCCTATGTCTTCCCGGACAAGCGCGTGTTGCTGCAATACACCACCACCAGCCCCAAGCTGCACAAGGTGTTGGGCGTGGAGTCACCCGTTTTCGACTGAACAAGTTTTGTGGCGGCGATAATGCCGCCCGTGGCGCGGGAGTCCGCTTGCGCCGCGTTCGCTAGGGGTGCTGGGTCTGTGCAACGCGCAGCCGGCTGAGAAAGTCCCTTTGAACCTGATTGAGGTAATCCTCGCGCAGGGAAGCTACCGGTCTGAGGGCCCGCATGCAAGCGCGCCGCCGTTCCCGTTTGCCCACCTGCCATCGAATTGGAAGTCACGATGGCACGCCACGCTTTTTCTGTTCTCGCACTCGCCGCACTCACCACACTGGCCGCAACACAAGCCGTTGCTCAGGCGCAGACGCAGGCCGCACAAACCATCACCGTCACCGGGCGCAGCAGCGGCCAGGGTGCCAGCGTGGCGGGGTTTGGCGACACACCCGCCTGGCGCATGCCGCTCAGCACCACCGTCATCAGCTTGAGCCAGTTGCAAGACGCCGGCATTGCGGGGCTCGGCGACCTCACCCGCCTGGACGCCAGCGCCACCGACGCCTACAACCCGCCCGGCTATTGGGCGCAACTCGGCGTGCGCGGCTTCATCGTCGACAACCGTTTCAACTACCGGCGCGACGGCCTGCCCATCAACGCCGAAACCGCCATCACGCTCGACAACAAACAGGCCCTCGAATTGCTTAAGGGCACCAGCGGCCTGCAAGCCGGCACCAGCGCGCCGGGCGGGCTGGTGAACCTGGTGGTCAAACGCCCCGGCCCCAACCTGCTCCTGGCCAGCCTGGGCTTCGAGCAAGACGGCACGCTGCGTGCCCAGGCCGATGTGGCCGGCCGCGCCGGCGCAGAGGGTGCCCTGGGCTGGCGCGTGAACATCGGCGCGGCGCGGCTGGAGCCGCAGGTTCAGGGCACGCGCGGCAGCAGCTGGAGTGCCGCCGCCGCCATTGACGCCCGGCTTGGAGCACGCACCTTGCTGGAAGCCGAAGTCGAACTCAGCCGCCAAAGCCAGCCCAGCGTACCGGGCTTCAGCTTGCTAGGCCCACGCCTGCCCGCCGCGGCCAGCATCAACCCCACCACCAACCTCAACAATCAGCCCTGGAGCTTGCCCGTGGTCTTCAACGGCCGCACCGGCTCGCTGAAGCTAACGCAAGAGTTGAGCAGCACGATGGCCATCACCGCGCACGCCATGCGGCAAAGCCTGCGCACCGATGACCGCATCGCCTTCCCCTTTGGTTGCAGCGCCGAGGGCGACTACTCGCGCTACTGCAGCGACGGCACGTTCGACCTCTACGACTTCCGCAGCGAGGGCGAGCGCCGCACCAGCGACGCCGCTGAACTGGCCCTGGCCGGCAAGGCAAACACCGCTGGCCTGGCGCACCAGTTCAAAGCCGGCGTGCTGGCCACGCGCTACCAGGCGCGCTTCAACCGCCAGGCTTTTAACTTTGTGGGCGTGGGCAGCATAGTTGGCCAAACGGTCGTCAGCCCTGACCTCACACGAACCGGCGAAAGCACGCAGCGCAGCGAACGCGGCAGCGAGTGGTTCGTACAAGACGCCATGACCATCAACCCAGCGGTCAGCCTGTGGGCCGGCCTGCGCCACAGCCGGCTGCACCGCGAAAGCGTGGCCACCGATGGCAGCAACGCCACGCAATACAGCCAGGCCTTCACCACACCGTGGCTGGCATTGGCCGTCACCGTCATGCCCCAAGCCACGGCCTATGCCAGCTGGGGTGAGGGGGTGGAAAGCGACGTCGTGCCGGGTTTGCCGACCTACACCAACGCCGGCCGGCCGCTGCCGGCGCTGAAGAGCCGGCAAGCTGAACTGGGCATGAAGCAAAGCGGCCAGGCGCTGGATTGGCGCGTGGCCGCCTTCGACATCCACCGCCCGGCCTGGGCCGACGCCGGCAGCTGCGACGTCACCTCCAGCTGCACCCGCGTGCTCGACGGCGCCGGCCGCCACCGCGGCGTGGAGGCTGAAGCCGAATGGCGCGGTGGTGACGTCTCACTGCGCGGCAGCGCCATGTGGCTGAAGGCACGCCGCGAAGGCAGTGCCACGGCCGCCGTGAATGGCCTGCAGCCCACGAACGTGCCCGCCGCTAACCTGAAGCTGCAGGGCACGTACAACCTGAGCACCCTGCCCGGCCTGGCCTTCATCGGCTTCGCCACGCACGAAGGCCGGCGCATGGTGTTGCCTGACAACAGCCAAGCCACGCCAGGCTGGACGCGAATCGACGTTGCGCTGCGCTACGCCCAGGCCTGGCAAGGCAGCAGGCTGGTGTGGCGCCTGGGTGTGGACAACGTGGCCGACACCCGGGCCTGGAAAGAGTCCCCCTACCAATACGGCCACGCCTACCTGTACCCCATGGCGCCGCGCAGCTTGCACGCATCTGTGCAGGTTCGGTTCTGAATTTGGCGCTTTGCGAACCCAGGCTGGCTGGGCAGCAAGGATTTCAATTTATACTCGCGGGCTTCATTCCTCGATAGCTCAGTTGGTAGAGCGCCGGACTGTTAATCCGTAGGTCCCTGGTTCGAGCCCAGGTCGGGGAGCCAAGAAACGCAAGGGTCAGCCGGTTAGCGCCGGCTGACTTTTTTGCTTTCTGGGCCGTTGCCGTTGCCGTACTGTTGCCGTTGTGCCGTACCGCGACCCAACCAGCGGCCGTGGTTCGCCGCAGCAGCATTCGGGCCCGAATCCAGCACGGCCGACGAACGCATCGGCACCTACAGTCGTTGCATGAGTCCCGACCGGAGACCGTCGATGCAGCCCCACGCCTACGAGCTTGCCCCGCCAGGACCTGATGCGGCCCCGCTGTTCCTGCGCATGCCCACGGTGCTACGGTTGACCGGTCTCGGTCGCTCGACGATCTACCGCCTCATCGCCGACCACAAGTTCCCGTGCCCCGTGCGACTCGGCCCGCGCGCGGTCGCGTGGCGCCGCGCGGACCTCGAGCGCTGGAGCGAGG
>JANMYI010000620.1:0-3789 GCA_031381955.1 Burkholderiales bacterium | reverse complement strand
TGCGGTGGAGTTGCCCAAGGACAAAGAGATGGTCATGCCGGGCGACAACGTGAGCATCACGGTCAAGCTGATCAACCCCATTGCGATGGAAGAAGGCCTGCGCTTTGCCATCCGCGAAGGCGGGCGCACCGTGGGCGCCGGCGTGGTGGCCAAGATCATTGAATGAGAGTCAAGGTTGGGCACGCTTCATATTGCGTCGCGAGCCGCGCAAGGTTGGCCTGAACCGCGCGCAGCCGTACTTGCGTACGGCGAGCACGTGAAGGTCAAGATTGCGTGGCGCAGCAGCAAGATGAAGCGAGCAATAGGGGCATAGCTCAATTGGCAGAGCGTCGGTCTCCAAAACCGAAGGTTGGGGGTTCGAGACCCTCTGCCCCTGCCACCCAAGCTGCAAGGCGCAGTGGGTTGGACTGAACCACAAGCAAAGCGATGAACGCCAACACTCAAGTCGAAACCGTCTCCACCAGTGCAGACAAGGCCAAGCTGGCCGGCGCAGCCCTGCTGATGGTGGGCGGCGTGGCCGCGTTTTACCTGCTGACCAAGCAAGACATGTGGCAGCGCGTGCTGGCCCTGATCGTGCTGCTGGTGGCCGCGGTGGCGCTGTTCTTCACTTCCGAGGCCGGCAAGCAATTGATTGCTTTCGGCCGCGACTCCGTGCGCGAAGCCAAAAAGGTGGTCTGGCCCGCGCGCAAGGAAGCCCTGCAAATGACCGGCTACGTCTTCGCCTTCGTCTTCGTGATGGCGCTGTACATGTGGCTGACCGACAAGACGCTGGAATGGGTGTTGTACGACCTGGTCCTGGGCTGGAAGCGCTGAGGAAGACCCGATGACCGAACAAGCTGCCGCTCCTGCCGCCTCTGGCGCCGTTGCCACCGAAGGCGCCCCCGTTGGTGCCGCCGTGAACCCGGCCTTGCGCTGGTACGTGGTGCACGCCTACTCAGGCATGGAAAAGGCGGTTGAGCGCAACCTGCGCGAACGCATTGATCGTTCCGGCATGGCTGAGCGTTTCGGCCGCATCCTGGTGCCCACCGAAGAGGTGGTTGAGCTGAAGAACGGCCGCAAGGCGGTCAGCCAGCGGCGTTTCTTCCCGGGCTACGTGCTGGTCGAAATGATCATGGACGACGACACCTGGCATCTGGTCAAGCACACCAGCAAGGTCACGGGCTTCGTGGGCGGCGCGCGCAACCGCCCGGCTCCCATCTCTGAAGCCGAGGTGATGAAGATCGTCAACCAAATGAAAGAGGGCGTGGACAAGCCGCGGCCCAAGGTGCAGTGGCAGGTGGGCGAGTTGGTGCGGGTCAAGGAAGGGCCGTTCACCGACTTCAACGGTGCCGTGGAAGACGTCAACTACGAGAAGAGCAAGGTGCGCGTCTCGGTCACGATCTTCGGCCGCGCCACGCCGGTGGAGCTTGATTTCGCACAGGTCGAGAAAATCTAGTTTCTGATTTCTATGCGCTTCGCTCACGAACTTCACGTGGGTTGAAGCGGACAAGAAGCTTGGGGCGGCCCGGCGTTTCTTGTCAAAGTCGCAAGGCGCTTTGCGCCGCATCGGGCCGAGACACGAGGAGCCTGTGCAAGCAGGCGTTTGAACTCGAACAGGAGCCCACATGGCAAAGAAAATCGTCGGCTTTATCAAGCTGCAAGTACCGGCCGGCAAGGCCAATCCGTCGCCACCCATCGGGCCGGCCCTGGGCCAGCGCGGCCTGAACATCATGGAGTTCTGCAAGGCGTTCAACGCCCAGACGCAGGGCGTCGAGCCGGGCCTGGCCCTGCCCGTGGTGATCACCGCTTTCGCCGATAAATCCTTCACCTTCATCATCAAAACGCCGCCCGCCGGTGTGCTGATCAAGAAGTCGATCAAGCTCGACAAGGGTTCGGCCAAGCCGCACCTCGACAAAGTGGGCAAGATCACCCGCGCCCAGCTTGAAGAAATTGCCAAGACCAAGATGAAAGACCTCACTGCGGCTGACCTGGATGCCGCGGTGCGCACCATTGCCGGCACCGCGCGCTCGATGGGCGTGACGGTGGAGGGCCTCTGACATGGCGCAACTCACCAAAAAAGCCAAGGCCCTGAAGGGCAAGATCGACTCCACCAAGCTGTACCCGATTGACGCGGCCCTGGTTCTGGTCAAGGAACACGCCACGGCCAAGTTCGATGAATCGATTGATGTGGCCGTGCAGCTCGGCATCGACGCCAAGAAGTCAGACCAGGTCGTGCGTGGCGCGGTCGTCATGCCCAACGGCACGGGCAAAACCAAGCGCGTGGCCGTGTTTGCGCAGGGCGCCAAGGCCGACGAAGCGCGCGCCGCGGGCGCCGACATCGTGGGCATGGACGACCTGGCTGCGCAGATCAAAGCTGGGGTGATGAACTTCGACGTCGTCATCGCTTCGCCCGACACCATGCGCGTGGTTGGCACGCTGGGCCAGATCATCGGCCCACGCGGCTTGATGCCCAATCCCAAGGTCGGCACGGTCACGCCCGACGTCGCCCAGGCTGTGCGCAACGCCAAGGCTGGCCAGGTGCAGTTCCGCGTCGACAAGGCGGGCATCGTGCACGCCACCATCGGCCGGCGCTCGTTCGACGACGACAAGCTCAGCGGCAACCTGCGCGCGCTGATCGAGGCCCTGAACAAGAGCAAGCCGGCCACCAGCAAAGGCATCTATTTGCGCAAGGTAGCGGTGTCTTCAACCATGGGCGTGGGTGTGCGGGTGGATACCGCCACGTTGGCCGTGCAGGCGCAGGCCTGAGGAATTTTCGATTGAGGCGCGGCACGCAAGTGCGGCGCGACGATGGTGGGCCAGGCAACAGAGTTCACTCTGGCGCCCGGGCCATCGAAGACCGTTGGTGAGTGTGTGGCGGCTGCAAGGCTGCGGCAAGGCTCTTAATGGCGAACCAAGTGCCCAGGCAATTGGTTCAAAACCAACGCAGATGGCGGCCCCGCCAGAGAGATGTTTTGGTTGGTTCTTTGTTGAGCTGCCCAGGTTGTCTTGAACGGCTGGTCGCTGCAACCGGTGTGCCGCAAGGCACGAAAGTGAGGAGTAGACCTTGAGTCTGAATCGCAACGAAAAGGCAGCCGTGGTCACGGACGTGTCGGCCCAGGCCGCGCGTTCGCAAACCCTGGCGTTGGCCGAGTACCGTGGCCTCACCGTTGACCACCTGAACAAGCTGCGCCGCGAAGCGCGCGACAAAGGCGTTTATCTTCACGTGCTGAAGAACACGCTGGCCCGTCGCGCCGTCACCGGCACGCCGTTCGAGGTGGCCGCGGGGGCCATGGTCGGCCCGCTGATCTACGGCTTTTCCGAAGACGCCGTCGCTGCGGCCAAAGTCATTGCCGACTTTGCCAAAAGCAACGACAAGCTCGTGATCAAGGGCGGCGCGTACGCCGGCAAGGCGCTCGATGCCAATGGCATCAAGGCGCTGGCCGCTGTGCCCAGCCGCGAGGTGCTGCTGGCGCAAATTGCCGGCTTGCTCAAGTCGCCCATCCAGCGCATGGCTGCTGTGTTGGCCGCCTTGGCTGAAAAGCGCACCGAGCCGGCAGTGGCTGTTGAAGCCCCAGAACCCGCCGCAGCCTGACAGCGCCGCAAGCGCTGAACGCCCACGACAACTGAACCAACCCATCAAATTTTGAATCGAGGAATACAAATGGCATTCGATAAAGACGCTTTCCTGACGGCCCTGGACGGCATGTCGGTGATGGACCTGAACGACCTGGTCAAGGCCATCGAAGAAAAGTTCGGCGTGTCAGCCGCTTCCATGGCCGCCCCGGCCGCCGGTGGTGGCGGTGCGGCTGC
>JANMYI010000618.1:0-3889 GCA_031381955.1 Burkholderiales bacterium | reverse complement strand
TGCGGTGGAGTTGCCCAAGGACAAAGAGATGGTCATGCCGGGCGACAACGTGAGCATCACGGTCAAGCTGATCAACCCCATTGCGATGGAAGAAGGCCTGCGCTTTGCCATCCGCGAAGGCGGGCGCACCGTGGGCGCCGGGGTCGTGGCCAAGATCATTGAATAACGGCTTTGCGTGAGCGGCTTGCTGGTCTATCGATCAGCGGGCTTCACCCAAACACCGCGGCTGCCGTGCGGCCGCACCGCTCTTTAGGAACTGTCATGCAAAAGCAAAAGATCCGCATTCGCCTCAAGGCCTTCGACTACAAGCTGATTGATCAATCGGCGCTGGAAATTGTTGAAACCGCCAAGCGCACCGGCGCCATCGTGCGCGGCCCCGTGCCGCTGCCCACGCGCATGCAGCGCTTCGACATCCTGCGCTCGCCGCACGTCAACAAGACGAGTCGCGACCAGTTCGAGATTCGCACGCATCAACGTTTGATGGACATCGTCGACCCCACCGACAAGACGGTCGACGCGCTGATGAAGCTTGACCTGCCGGCCGGGGTCGACGTGGAGATCAAACTGCAGTAAGCGCGTTGGCAGGTGTTGGGTTCACCAGCATCTGCTATACTCGCAGGCTTTTCTCCGTTCGGCGAGTGCGCCGTAAATGGTGAAGCCAAATAGTCAGCCCGGCCAATCGTTGTCGGGTTCGTGAAACAAGGCCCTCGGTGTCGTGCCGGGGCTGGAGAAGAACCATGAGTCTGAGCAACCGTCTCGGATTGCTGGGCCGCAAGGTGGGCATGATGCGCATCTTCACGGACGACGGTGACACCGTTCCCGTGACCGTGCTGGACGTGTCCAACAACCGCGTCACCCAGATCAAGACCGAAGCCTCTGATGGCTACAACGCTATTCAGGTGGCCTACGGTTCGCGCAAAGCCTCGCGCGTGACCAAGCCCGAAGCAGGGCACCTGGCCAGGGCCGGCGTGCTGGCTGGCGAGGTGCTTAAGGAGTTCCGCGTCAGCGCCGACGTGCTGGCCGAATTCAAGGCAGGCGCCGTCTTGCCGGTGAGCATGTTTGCCGCTGGCCAGCAAGTTGACGTGCAGGGTCGTTCGATCGGCAAGGGCTTCACAGGCACGATCAAGCGCCACAACTTCAAGTCGCAGCGCGCGTCGCACGGCAACAGCCGTTCGCACAACGTGCCGGGCTCCATTTCCATGGCGCAAGACCCCGGTCGCGTGTTCCCCGGCAAGAAGATGTCGGGCCACCGCGGCGATGAAACCGTGACCACGCAAAACCTCGACGTTGTGCGTGTTGACGAAGCGCGCTCGCTGCTGCTCGTCCGCGGTGCGGTTCCGGGCGCAAAGAATGGGCACGTTGTCGTCAGCCCGGCAGTCAAGGCGCGTGCCAAGGGGCCTGCTGCGGCGCCCGCCGCCACTAAGGGAGCCAAGTGATGCAACTCGAGCTCCTGAACGACCAAGGTCAATCCACTTCGAAGGTGGATGCGCCCGACACCCTGTTCGGTCGCGACTACAACGAAGCGCTGGTGCACCAAGTGGTGGTGGCCTATCAGGCCAACGCCCGCCAAGGCACGCGCAAGCAGCTGACGCGCGCCGAGGTGCACCATTCCACCAAGAAGCCGTTCCGCCAAAAGGGCACCGGCCGCGCCCGTGCGGGCATGACTTCTTCGCCCATCTGGCGCGGAGGCGGACGCACTTTCCCGAACACACCCGACGAGAACTTCAGCCACAAGGTCAACAAGAAGATGTACCGGGCCGGCATGGCCTCCATCCTCTCGCAATTGGCCCGCGAAGGCCGTTTGGCGGTGGTCGACTCGTTCAACGTTGAAGCCCCCAAGACCAAGCTGCTGGCGCAGAAGTTCAAGGCCATGGGCCT
This sequence comes from Burkholderiales bacterium, assembly GCA_031381955.1. Classification (GTDB taxonomy): domain Bacteria; phylum Pseudomonadota; class Gammaproteobacteria; order Burkholderiales; family Burkholderiaceae_C; genus Rubrivivax. Next base: position 2,011 of record JANMYI010000618.1, on the reverse strand, counting down.
GGAGTCGGTGATGGTGATTGCCGAGCAGGTGGAGGACAACCTCTTGCTGGCGTCACGCAACCTGGCCAACGTGTTGGTGGTGGAACCACGCTACGCCGACCCGCTGTCGCTGGTGCACTACAAAAAGGTGCTGGTCACCAAGGGCGCGATCGAGCAGCTCAAGGAGATGTTTGCATGAGCCCCGTCAAGCATGACGAAAGCCGTCTGGCCCAGGTGCTGGTGGCGCCGATCATTTCCGAGAAGGCCACGCGAATGGCCGAGAAGCAGAACCAGGTTCTGTTCAAGGTGCTGCGTGACGCCACCAAGCCCGAGATCAAGGCCGCTGTTGAGCTGATGTTCAAGGTTGAAGTGGCTTCGGTTCAAGTGGCCAACCAAAAGGGCAAGGTCAAGCGCTTCGGCCGTTCCATCGGCCGGCGTGACCATGTCAAGAAGGCCTATGTATGCCTGAAGCCGGGCCAGGAGCTCAACTTCTCCGGGGAGGGTGCGTAAATGCCAGTCGTCAAAATCAAACCCACATCGCCCGGCCGCCGTGCCGTGGTCAAGGTGGTGCACCCGCATCTGCACAAAGGCAAGCCCGAAGCATCGCTGCTCGAGCCGCAAATGCAGAACGCCGGGCGCAACCACAACGGCCACATCACGATTCGCCACAAGGGTGGGGGCCACAAGCACCACTACCGTGTCGTCGATTTCGTGCGCAACAAAGATGCCATTCCGGCAAAGGTGGAGCGCATCGAGTACGACCCCAACCGTTCGGCCCACATCGCCTTGTTGTGCTACGCCGATGGTGAGCGTCGTTATGTGATCGCCCCGCGCGGCGTTGAGGCGGGCGCCACGCTGCTGTCTGGCGCGGAGGCCCCGATCAAGGCCGGAAACACGCTGCCCATCCGCAACATCCCGGTCGGCTCCACCATCCATTGCGTGGAAATGCTGCCTGGCAAGGGTGCGCAGATTGCGCGCTCGGCCGGCGCATCGGTGACGCTGATGGCACGTGAAGGCATCTACGCCCAGGTGCGTTTGCGCTCGGGCGAGGTGCGCAAGATCCACATCGACTGCCGCGCCACGATTGGCGAGGTCAGCAACGAAGAGCACAACCTGCGCCAATACGGCAAGGCCGGCGCCATTCGCTGGAAGGGCATTCGCCCCACCGTGCGTGGTGTGGCCATGAACCCGGTCGATCACCCGCACGGCGGCGGCGAAGGCCGCACCGGCGAGGGCCAGGTGCCCGTGTCGCCATGGAACACCATGACCAAGGGATACCGCACTCGCAGCAACAAGCGCACGCAGACGATGATCGTCTCGCGGCGCAAGAAGTAAGAAGGCGACGGCAAATGGCACGTTCACTCAAGAAGGGTCCCTTCGTGGACCATCATTTGTTGGTCAAGGTCGAGAAGGCCTCCGCCAACAAGGACAAGAAGCCCGTCAAGACCTGGTCACGCCGCTCGACGATCCTGCCCGATTTCATCGGGCTGACGATCGCCGTGCACAACGGCAAGCAACACGTGCCGCTGTACGTCACCGATCAAATGGTGGGTCACAAGCTGGGCGAGTTCGCACAGACCCGCACCTTCAAGGGCCACCCGGCCGACAAGAAGGCCAAGAAGTAAAGGCGCATGACCATGGAAACCAAAGCAATCGTACGCGGTGTGCGCCTGTCGGCAGACAAAGGCCGTCTCGTGGCCGATCTGATCCGCGGCAAGCCCGTCGACCAGGCCATGAACATTCTGAGCTTCACGCGGAAGAAGGCCGCGGGCATCGTCAAAAAGGCGCTGGCTTCGGCCATGGCCAACGCCGAGCACAACGACAGTGCCGACATCGACGATCTAAAGGTCAAGACGATCTACATCGAGCAGGGCACGACGTTGAAGCGCTTTTCGGCGCGCGCCAAAGGGCGCGGCAACCGCATCAGCAAGTCCACCTGTCACATCTACGTGACAGTTGGCAACTAACCAAAGGCTTGCAAGAACATGGGTCAAAAAATCCATCCCATTGGTTTCCGGTTGCCGGTCACCCG
>JANMYI010000612.1:0-29155 GCA_031381955.1 Burkholderiales bacterium | reverse complement strand
TACAGCTGCTGACCTACAGCGACGAGACGCGCAAGGCCCTGTCGACTTCGCTGCGCACGCTGGAACGGGTGCTCGATGTCGTGGACTGGCCCACCATCAGCAAGGGCCGCACCGATGCCTGGCTGTACTTCTACGAAGACTTTCTCGAGGTCTATGACAGCGATCTGCGCAAGCTCACAGGCTCTTACTACACGCCGCCGGAAGTTGTGGGCAGCATGGTCGGCCTGGTCGATGAAGCCTTGCGTCGGCCGGGCTTTGATCGGCCACGCGGCATCGCAGACCGCAGCGTGACCATTGCCGACCCGGCCACGGGCACCGGCACCTTCGTGCTCGGCGTGCTGCGGCATGTTGCCGCCACCGTGGCCGCCGACGAAGGGCCGGGCGCGGTGGCCGCAGCCATCGAATCGGCGATGCAGCGGCTGCTCGCATTCGAGCTGCAGCTCGGGCCTTTTGCAGTGGCGCAATTGCGCGTGATCGCCGAGGCCCTGGCGCTGACGGGCGCACCGCCCAAGACGGCGCCACGCATGTTCGTGACCGACACGCTGGGCAACCCGCACGACGACGGCGGCCGCTTCCCGGGCTTCCTGGCCCCCATCGGCAGGCAGCGCAAAGACGCCAACCGCATCAAGCGCGATGAGCCCATCACGGTGGTCATCGGCAACCCGCCCTATAAAGAAAAGGCCAAGGGCCGCGGCGGCTGGGTCGAAGGCGAGGGCCGCGCCAAGGGCATGTATGCGCCGCTTGACGACTGGATGCCGCCGCTGGCCTGGGGCGCGAGCGCGCACAGCAAGCACCTGCGCAACCTGTACGTCTATTTCTGGCGCTGGGCCACTTGGAAAGTGTTCGACCACCAACCGGCCATGGGTGCCGCCGCGGGCAGCGGCATCGTGGCGTTCATTACCGTGGCCGGCTTCCTCGGCGGGCCCGGCTTTCAGCGCATGCGCGAGTACTTGCGCCAGCGCTGCCACGAGGTCTGGGTGATCGACTGTTCGCCCGAAGGCCACCAGCCGGAAGTGGCCACACGGATATTCCAGGGCGTGCAGCAGCCGGTGTGCATCGTGCTGGCGTCGCAGTGGAACGCGAGCCAGAAAACGCAGCCGGCTGTCGTGCGCTGGCGCGCGTTGCCGGCGGGGCACCGAAGCGCGAAATTCGAGGCGCTGGCGGCACTGAAGCTGGACGCGCCGGGCTGGGTGCTGTGCCCGCACGATGGCCGAGCGCCCTTTCTGCCGGCATCCACCGCAGACTGGGCGGCGCATCCGGCGCTGGAGGATTTCTTCATCTACAACGGCTCGGGTGTGATGCCCGGGCGCACGTGGGTGATCGCGCCGGACGCCGAATCACTGACGCGGCGCTGGGCAAGGCTCGTCGCGGCGCCGGTGCAGGACAAGGAGCGACTCTTTCACCCGCACCTTGCGAAGGAGGGCCTCGGTGATCGGCATGTGGCGCGGGTGGTCTCGACTTCGCTTGCGGGTTATCCGGTCAGTGAGCGGCCCGTCGGGCAGGAGACCGGGGCGTCCGTGGCGCCGGTCGCCTACGGGGTACGGTCGTTCGATCGTCAATGGATCGTTCCAGACGTGAGACTGATCAATCGGCCGAACCCGGAGTTGTGGCAGGTTCGTAGCGGAGCACAGGTCTATCTCACAGCGCCGCATGATCGACCACCGACCGACGGACCCGCCGCGACGGTATCCGCACTCATACCGGACCTCCACCACTACAACGGTCGTGGCGGCCGTGCGTTCCCGCTCTGGGCCGACGCCGCAGCCACGCAGCCCAACCTGCGCCCCGCGTTGCTGTCCCACCTTTCGACGACCTATGGCCAGCCCGTCAGTGCCGAAGACCTGTTCGCCTACATCGCCGCCGTGGCCGCGCACCCGGCCTACATCGAACGCTTTCGCAACGACCTCGCCACGCCCGGCCTGCGCATCCCGCTCACCGCCGATGCCGCCACCTTCGCCGATGCCGCAGCCCTCGGCCGCCGCGTGGTCTGGCTGCACAGCTTCGGCGAGCGCCTTGCAGACTCCGCGGCGGGCCGCCCGCCCGGCCCGCCGCGGCTGCCGCCGGAACGCCGCCCCAAGGTGCCGGCCGGCGGTGCGATCCCGACTGACAGCGCCGGCATGCCCGACGTCATGAGCTATGACGCAACGGCCCAGCGCCTCCACGTGGGCACGGGCTACATCGCGCCGGTGCCGGCGGCGGTGTGGCACTACGAGGTGTCGGGCAAGCAGGTGCTCGTGCAGTGGTTCAGCTACCGCCGCAAGTCGCGCGAGCGCCCGATCATCGGCGACCGCCGCGCGCCTTCGCCGCTCGGTGATATCCAGCCTGAAGCCTGGCTCGCCGAGTACACGACCGAGTTGCTTGATCTGCTCAATGTGCTGGGCTGGCTGATCGAACTTGAACCGGCAGCCGCCAAGCTGCTGGAGCGAATCTGCACCGGGCCGCTGCTGGACGCTGTGGCGATGCAGGCGCTAGGCCTGTTCACCGATGCGCCTCTCGGTCCCTCGCAACGACGACAAAGGGCCCGCGCGTCGCGGCCCGTGCCCGATCCAGGCTTGCCGCGACTCGAGGGGTTTTGAAGCTGCGCAGCGTGCGATGCGGCATCATCCGCGCATGAATCGAACACGCACTCTGGCGCTGTTGGGCGAGCACAAGCCGGTGCTCGCCCAACGCTTTGGGGTGCGCCGGATGTCTTTGTTCGGCAGCGTTGCGCGCGGCACGGCGCGCGCCGACAGCGACGTGGATGTGCTGGTGGGCTTTGATAACGCGCCCACCCCCGACCAATACTTCGGTGTTCAGTTCTACCTAGAAGATCTGCTGGGCTGCGCGGTGGATCTGGTCACGGAAACGGCCTTGCGCCCCCAATTCAGACCGTATGTCGAACGAGACGCCATCGCCATTGCCTGAGCGCGACTCGACCCTGTACCTGCGAGACATGCTGGAATTCTGCGGGCGTGTATTCGAGTACACCTCGGGCATGGACAAGGGGCAATTCCTGGAAGACCGCATGCGCTTCGACGCCACCCTGCGCAACCTGGAGTTGATCGGCGAAGCTGCCTCGCGGGTGCCGGACGATTTGCGCGGCAAGGCACCCGAGATCGCATGGCGCCAGGTCATCGGCACGCGCAACCGGTTGGCCCACGCCTACCTCACACTCGATGCCGACACACTTTGGCTTCTGATCACTGGCAGCGTGCCGCAGCTTGGCAAGCAACTGGAGGCCCTGCTCATTCGGCTGGGCCAAGCGCCGGCCTGATCACCCCTCCATTTGCTTCTGAAACACCAGCCCCGCGTGTTCGCGCAGGGCGTGGAACTTGATCTTCTTCCAGTTGTCTTGCATGGCGCGCAGTTCGCCGGCGTATTCGAGCAGCACGGTGGGGGCGTCCACCGCGTCGAAGGCGATGCGGTGCGCGTTGCCTTCAATGAAGCGTTCCAACTCGCGCTCGCCGCCGTCGGTCGCGTCACAGGTGACCCAGCGCGCCACGTTGTAGCGCGCCGGCTGGATGCGCGCCTTCACGCCGTATTCATGTTCCAGCAGGTGCGCCACCACATCAAACTGCAACTGGCCCACCGCGCCTAACAGCAGCGTTGAGCCGGCATGCGGGCGAAAGACCTGGATCGCACCTTCTTCGCCCAGTTGCGTCAGGCCGGCGCGCAATTGCTTGGTCTTCAGCGGGTCGGCGATTTCAACGCTGCGAAAGAGTTCGGGCGCGAAGAACGGCAGGCCAGTGAACTGCAAGGCCTCGCCCTCGGTGAGCGTGTCGCCGAGTTGCAGCACGCCATGGTTGGGAATGCCGATGATGTCGCCGGCAAAGGCTTCATCCAGCAGTTCACGCCGTTGCGAAAGAAAGCTCACCACCGTGTTCGGCTTGAGTTCCTTGCCCGAGCGCGTGACCTTCAATTTCATGCCGCGCTCGAAGTGACCCGAGGCCACGCGCAGGAAGGCGATGCGGTCGCGGTGCGCCGGGTCCATGTTGGCCTGGATCTTGAACACCACGCCGCTGAACTTGGGCTCTTCGGGCAGCACCGTGCGTTGCAGCGCCGGCCGCGCGCCGGGGCTGGGTGCCAGGTCGACCAGCGCGTCCAGCACTTCCTTGACGCCGAAGTTGTTGATCGCCGAGCCGAAGAACATCGGCGTTTGCCGGCCGGCGCGGAATTCGGTTTCATCGAACGCCGGCGAGGCATCGCGCAGCAGTTCCACCTCGCCCGTGGCCTGCTCGAACGGTGCGCCGAAGCGCGCGTGCAGGGCGGGGTTGGCCAGGCCTTCGATGATGTCGTCAGCGCCATGGGCGCGGTCTTCGCCGGGTGAAAACACGCGCATGCGGTCTTCGCGCAAATCGAGCACGCCGCCGAAGAACTTGCCCATGCCCACCGGCCAGGTGAAGGGCACCACGCCCATGCCGAGTTCGCGTTCGATCTCGTCCATCAGCGCCAGAGGCTCCTGCACCTCGCGGTCCATCTTGTTCACGAAGGTCAGGATCGGCGTGTTGCGGGCGCGGCAAACTTGCAGCAGGCGGCGCGTTTGCGGCTCCACGCCGTTGGCCGCGTCGATCACCATCAGCGCGGCGTCCACGGCGGTGAGCACACGGTAGGTGTCTTCTGAGAAGTCTTGGTGGCCGGGCGTGTCGAGCAGGTTGATCACGCAACCGCGGTACTCCATCTGCATCACGCTGCTGGCCACCGAAATGCCGCGCTGCTTTTCGATTTCCATCCAGTCGCTGGTGGCATGGCGCGTGGCCTTGCGCGCCTTCACGCTGCCGGCGATTTGAATGGCGCCGCTGAACAGCAGCAGCTTTTCGGTCAACGTGGTCTTGCCCGCGTCGGGGTGGGAAATGATGGCAAAGGTGCGGCGGCGGCGCACCTGCTCTGCAATGGGACTTTCTGACATCCGAACGCTTCCCCGGTTTGGAACTTGGCCATGAACCCGTTGCCAATGTGCTCATGGCCTGTGGCACATCACCTCTTCATGGTGGTTGCTGGCTGCCCTGAGGCAGGGCTCACCAGACTGTATGCTAGCTAAAAACATCTCTCAAGAGCTGTTTACACTGTATAAAGTGCACTTGCGGTGTATTTCATTCACTCTCGCCGCCAACATGCATTCTTCGCCATTGGTGAGTCATGTCCGCCAGAAACAAGCTGCTCAGCGCACCGCCCTACGCTGTCGATCAGACGCTCAAGAGGCTGGGTTTGAACATGCGCACGGCCCGCCTGCGACGCAACCTCACGATTGACGATATGGCGCAGAAGATCGGTACCGGCGAGCGCGCTGTCGTCGACGCTGAGAAAGGCAAGCCCTCGACAGGCATCGCTGTGTACATGGCAATGCTGTGGGCACTCGATCTTCTCGACCAGATGGCAGATGTGGCAGCGCCGGAACAGGACGAGGAAGGCCAGACCCTTGCACTGTCGCGCGAACGGGTGCGGGCAAGGCCGAAGACCGGGCTAGACAATGATTTCTGAAGCGCCCGCCGAGTGTTTCGTCTACATCACCCTGCCCGGGCAGACCGAACCAGTGACGGCGGGCCGCTTCACGCTATCCGTTAACCGAAGGGGCGCGCCCGAAGGGCGCTTCGTCTATGGCCGCAGCTACCTCGAGCGTCCAAACGTGGTCGCGCTCGATCCGGTCGAACTCAAGCTCTCGCCGCGAACCTACGCAACCGGTGCGCTGAATGGCGTCTTCGGCTCGTTGCGCGATGCCAGCCCGGACCATTGGGGCCGCCGTGTCATTCAGCGCCACCTCGGCAGGGCGCAGCTTGGCGAAATGGCGTACCTGCTGTATTCGCCGGATGATCGGGCCGGCGCGCTGGGCTTCGGCCTTAACCAAGTGCCGCCAGCGCCGAAGCGCGCGTTTAACCAAACAATTGAGCTTGCGAAGATCCAGTCCATCGCGGATGCCATCGTTGCCGACGATGGTCGCCCTGATGGGGAGGGTGCTACTGCAGATCATGGCGACGATCATGAACAGGTCGAGAAGCTGATGATGATCGGCACGTCGATGGGCGGCGCGCGACCCAAGGCGGTCGTCGAAGACGAGGCCGGGTTATGGGTCGCAAAGTTCAACCGCCCCGACGACACCTGGAACAACGCGCGGGTCGAGCACGCCATGTTGATCCTCGCGCGGGCCAGTGGGTTGACCGTTGCGGAAAGCCGCTTGGTCGAGGTTGCCGGGCGCGACGTTCTGCTTGTCAAACGCTTTGACCGCGAGAAAACGCAAGCCGGCTATCTGCGCGCCCGCATGATCTCCGCCCTGACGCTGCTCCGAGCGGAAGACACCTACCTGTCGCGCGACAAGTGGTCCTATGTGCTGCTGGCCGAAGTGGTTCGGCGTGTCTGCCCCGATCCCGCAATGAATGCCGCCGAGCTGTTCCGCCGCATGTGCTTCAACGCGCTGATCTCGAATATCGACGATCACCCGCGCAACCATGCGCTGATTGCGAAGGAAACAAACTGGAAGCTCTCACCAGCCTATGACCTGACCCCGGCGGTTCCAGTCAGCATGGAACGGCGCGATCTGGCGATGGAGTGTGGCGACGGCGGAAGGTTGGCCAACGCGAACAACCTGCTGTCACAGAGTGCGCGCTTTTTGCTCGCGCGCGACGACGCAAGCGCCATCATCGACACGATGCAAGCTACGGTCGAAGGGGCCTGGTACGCGACCGCTCGGACAGCTGGTGTTTCTGAGCGGGATTGCGAGCGTATCGCTCTGGCATTTGCCTATCCCGGCTTCAGACAACAACGAGGAGCCTAGCCATGCAGTCCTCCTTTGAAGGCTTCAGAAAGGCTGGCTCGTTCGTCGTCACTCTAGGCATCGAAGTTCAAGGTGAGTTGATCCTGAAAGGGGATCAGACAAGCCTCGACCTGTACTCAAAAGAATTCTTCAACACACACGACCTGAAAGACGGGTGCATCACCGGTGTCTTCCTTGACCGCAGCAAGGTCTCTCTCGTCGATTGCATGACCACGCAGGGGCCAGGCTCCGGCTTTAGGGGTTCAGAGCACTACCACTTCTCGAGTGTGTTCCCGCACCTCGCAATCTTTGGCGATGAACACATTAAGCCGTCAGAACGAAAGATTGTCGAAGTAAGCTTCCTGCTCGATGACGCTGGCACCATCTTCTACGACGTTGATGCCTTCGGCAGCGTCTTTGACGGTCGCGCGCTCATGGAACGCATCGCTGAATCCAAGAAGGTCGCTGGCAGAGACATCGCCGTCGGCGAGCATCCGCACATCTTCTACTTCACCGGCAAGCGCGAAATACTGGCCGCTAAGACCACACTTGGAACGTTGTCGGTCACGCACAACTACTCGTATTCGATGCCGGGGCCAAATGGCATCAAGCTGGAGAACAATATTTATGTGAATGTTGCGTTCAAGGAGGCCGCGACAGTTGATCAAGCCTTGGAAAGTGTTCATACCTTGCTGGGCTTCCTTGAGGTGCTTGCTGGTCGCCCCCAGCGAATTCTTCGCCTGATGTTCCGGCTGAGCAGTACGGGCGACATCCCGGCGATGCTCGAGGTGTATTCATGCATGGCGCCAAGCAGGGGAGGCGATCCCGACGATAGAAAAGCCCATCCGCGGGATTTACCGATACAGGCCGCGCAAACGCCAGATCACTTTGTGAGCGTCCTCTCAAACTGGTTGGCACGCCACCACACTTGGAGGAATGCCAGATTCCGGTTCTCGTCATCGTTTGCCTGCCAGCACAACTACACGATTGATCGAATTGTTGGTGCCGCCAATATGTTTGACATCCTCCCTGCTTCGGCCACACCTGCGCCAGTTGTGCTCGCGAAGGACGTCGTGGATGCACAGAAAGCCGCGAGGAACATTTTCAAGTGTTTGCCTGAGAGCCCGGAGCGTCAAAGCGTTCTGGACGCGCTTGGCAGACTTGGCACGATCAGCCTCAGGCGAAAAATCCAGAGTAGAGCCCAATTGATCCTTGACGTGATACCCGAATGCTTTCCGGAACTTCACCTCGTCATTGCCTCAGCTGTCGATTGCAGAAACCACTTCGTACACGGTTCAACGACAAAGATCGACTACAGCAGCGACTTCGATCAGGTCATCTTTTTCACCGATGCCCTCGAGTTCATATTTGCTGCCTCCGACTTGAAGGAGTGCGGGTGGGATATCAGGACTTGGTCCAAGCAAAGCGGCGCGGCCTCTCATCCCTTTGATCGGTTCCGCCATGGCTATAAGCAAAGCCTCACCCGACTCAAGACGGCTCTGACTTGTTAGCGCGGTAGAGTTTGAATGGACGAGCCGGCTGCGCCAGCGGGCCGGTGACTGGCCCGAGAAGGTCACCGCTTTTCACCCCGAGATGGGCGTGCACGGCCGCTTCGGCCTGCCCTGCCCGGTGTGCGGCGCCAAGGTGGCACGCATCGTTCACGCCAGCAACGAAACCAACTACTGCCCGCGCTGCCAGACGGGCGGGCGCTTGTTGGCTGACCGCGCCTTGTCGCGCCTGCTCAAGGCGAGCTGGCCGAAGTACATCGACGACTGAGCCGCCGGTATCGCCCGGTGCCCCCAGCAGGCGCGGGCGCGGCCACTCTCACAACGCGCGGCGCCCGGCGCGGCCGGCTGGCCCCAAGCTGGCGCTGCGGAATTCACCGCGCAGCACTGAACCCCAATGAGTCACCGCAGCTTGATTGCCTTCGCCCTGGCCAGCAGCCTGGCCGCCTGCGTGGTGGTGCCGGTGGACCCGCGCACCGGTCTGCCCTACCCGCACGCGCCCGCATCCGCGCAGGTGCACACCATGCCGCCAATGCCCACGGTGCCCCTGGCCAGCACCATCGGCGTGCGCCTGTACCCGTTGAACGACATTGCCGGCGCCAGCGGCATGCTCAACGCCACGGTGGTGGACCACCACTCCGGCAAGGGCAGCTTCAGCCTCAACTACCGCGGCGACACCTTGCAGGGCGAAGCCACGCGCGTGGACGGCGGCTACCCGGCTTTCGGCCGCTTGCATGACGACGTGTTGGGCCGCAGCCCGCGCGCCTTCAGTGGCCAGCGCGGCATTGCCAACGCGGTGGGCACGCGTGGCCTGAGCCCGCCCGGCCGCCCGAAGGGCGAAGACCGCAGTGCGCAGCACGAAGGTACTCCAGTGAATGCGCAGTGCGAATACGTCATCAGCGGCCCGGCGCGCGGCACCGGCGTGTGCTTGTTCTCTGACGGCGCGCGCTACCAGATGCACTTTGGTGGTTGAGCGCGGCACGTCGCAGCATGCCGCGACGTGCTACCTCACGCCTTCAAGAATTCCGCCTTGCCACCCAGCCAGCGCGCCACCTGCGCGCTTGCCGCGGCAGGGTGCGCGGCCAGCAGGCGCGGCGCCAGTTCGCGTGCGCGTTGCAGCAAGGCGTTGTCTTGGCCCAAGTCAGCAAAGCGCAGCAGCGCATCGCCGCTTTGCCGTGCGCCCATGAATTCACCCGGGCCGCGAATGTGCAGGTCGCGCCGCGCGATCTCGAAGCCATCGTTCGTTTCGGCCATGGCCTTGAGCCGTTCCTTGCCGGTGGCCGACAGCGGCGCGGTGTACAGCAGCACGCAGGCGCTGGCCACCGCGCCGCGGCCCACGCGGCCGCGCAGTTGGTGCAACTGGCTCAGGCCGAAGCGTTCGGCATGTTCGACCACCATCAGGCTGGCGTTGGGCACGTCGACACCCACTTCAATGACCGTGGTGCACACCAGCAGCGCCATCTCGCCGCTGTGAAACAGGCTCATCACCGCGGCCTTCTCGGCGCCCTTCATGCGCCCGTGCAGCAGGCCCACCAGGCGAGCGGGCAGCGCCGCGCTCAACTCGGCGTGGGCCTGCGTGGCGTTTTGCAAGTCGAGGTGTTCGCTTTCTTCGACCAGCGGGCACACCCAATACACCTGCCGGCCGCGCGCCACTTCATCGCGGATGCGGCCGACCACCTCATCTCTACGGTTATCAGCAAACACTTTCGTCAGCACCGGCGTGCGCCCGGGCGGCAACTCGTCGATGGTGCTCACCGCCAGGTCGGCAAAGTAGCTCATGGCCAGCGTGCGCGGAATGGGCGTGGCGCTCATCATCAGCAGGTGCGGCTCCAGGTCTTGCTCCTGCAACTTGGCACGCAAGGCGAGACGCTGCGCCACGCCAAAGCGGTGCTGCTCGTCCACCACCGCCAGGCCGAGTTTGGCAAACACCACGTCTTGTTGGATGACCGCGTGCGTGCCCACCACCAGCGCGGCTTCGCCGCTGGCCACTTGCTCGATCATCTTTTGCCGGCCCTTGCCTTTGCGGCTGCCGGTGAGCCAGGCCACGGTGATGCCCAGCGGCTCCAGCCACAACACGAGCTTGCGGAAGTGCTGTTCGGCCAAGATTTCGGTGGGCGCCATCAGCGCGCATTGCCAGCCGGCGTCAATGGCGCGGCAGGCGGCCAGCGCGGCCACCACGGTCTTGCCGGAGCCCACGTCACCTTGCAGCAGGCGGTTCATGGGGTGGGCTTGCGCCAGCTCAGCTTCAATCTCAACCACCACACGCTTTTGCGCGCCAGTGAGCGTGAACGGCAGCGCGGCCAGGAAACGCGCATGCAGCCCGCCGCTAACCGCGCAGAGCGCCGGCGCGTGCAGCAAGGCACGTTCATGCTGCGACTGCGCCTGCGCGAGTTGCTGCGCCAGCAGCTCATCAAACTTCAGCCGCTGCCAGGCCGGGTGCGAGCGGTCTTCCAGCTCGCCCAGGGCCAACGCGGGCGGCGGCTGGTGCAGCAGCCGCAAGGCGTCTTTGAGCAGCGGCAGCTCCGATGGCACGCTGCCGGCAGGCAGTATTTCTTCCAGCGGCGCGCGCGCCAGCGCCGCCGCCACCGCCTTGCGCAAATAGGCCTGCGGCAGTTGCGAGCTGGCCGGGTACACCGGCGTCAGCGTGGCCGGCAATGCCGCGTCCTCGCTCACCACCTTGCACACCGGGTGCACCATCTCGCGGCCCAGGAAGCCGCCGCGCAACTCGCCGCGCACGCGAACGCGCGTGCCCGGGGCCAGGGCCTTTTGCTGGCTGGGGTAGAAGTTCAGGAAGCGCAGCAGCAAGTCGCCCGACGCATCGGCCACGCGCACCAACAGTTGCCGGCGCGAGCGGGCCTCGACATGCGCTTGGCGCACCACCCCTTCGACCTGAACGGTTTGCCCCTCATGGGCTTGGCTGATCAGCGTCAACTGCGTTTCGTCTTCATAGCGCAGCGGCAGGTGCAAAGCCAGGTCGATGTCGCGCAGCAGGCCCAGGCGCTCCATGGCGCGCTGCGGGGCGGTTTTGGCGCGTGCGTTATCTGGCATGGGTGGATTATCTGGACGCACCATGCCGGCTCAGCAGGCCGCTGAATAGGACAATCACGCCCATGCAAACCACCCGCCGCCCCGCCCTGGGCCTGGCCACCGCCGCCGCTGCCGCCCTGTGCGCGGCCGCGCCCACCCAAGCCGCCTGGGGCAGCCTGGACTTGCCGCCGCTGGACAAGGTGCTGAACTATCAGCCCAAGCTGCCGCTGCAGGTGTTCACCGCCGACGGCGTGGAGATCGCCCAGTTCGGCGCTGAGCGGCGCCAGTTCGTGCCCATCGCCAAGATTCCGAAATTGATGCAAGACGCGGTCATCGCGGTGGAAGACGCGCGCTTTCGCCAGCACGGTGGCATCGACCCCAAAGGCATGGCGCGCGCCTTGCTCGCCATGCTCACCGGCGGGCGCCGGCAGGGCGCATCCACCATCACGCAGCAAGTCGCCCGCACCATGTTGCTGACGCACCAGTTCACGGTGGAGCGCAAGACCAAGGAGATCATGCTGGCGCTGAAGATCGAAGACAGCTTGAGCAAGGATCGCATCCTCGAGCTGTATATGAACGAGATCTTCCTCGGCCAGCGTGCCTACGGTTTTGCCGCGGCGGCACAAACCTATTTCGGCAAGCCGATGAACCAGCTCAGCCTGGGTGAAACCGCGCTGCTGGCCGGGCTGCCGCAGAACCCGTACTACGCCAACCCGGTGGCCAACTTGCCGCGCGCCGTGGCGCGCCAGCGCCTGGTGCTGGAGCGCATGCACGCCACCGGCGTGATCAGCGCCGCGCAGCTTGCCGCGGCGCGGGCTGAAAAGCTCAACATTCGCTCACTGCTGCAGGTGGATGTGCACGCCGAGCATGTGGCCGAAATGGCGCGCCGCGCGGTGGTGGAACGCTTCGGCACCGAGGCCTATGCCAGCGGCATGCGCGTGCACACCTCGCTGCGCGCGGCCGACCAACGCGCGGCCTGGGCGGCGCTGCGCAAAGGTGTGTTGGATGTCGACCGGCGCGGCGCCTGGCGCGGGCCGGAGGCGCAAGAGTCGCTGCCCAACGCCGAAGGCGCCGAGCTTGAACGCGCCGCGGCGCAGGCGCTGAAGGAGCACCGCGACGATGAAGCCTTGCGCGTGGCCGTCGTCTTGCAGGCCGGCCCCAAGGAAGTGGTGGTGCAACTGGCCAGCGGCGAGCGCGTGGCGCTCAGCGGCGAGGGCCTGCGCTGGGCGCTGCCGGCGCTGTCGGCCAAGGCCAAGGCGCCGCTGGTCATCAAGCGCGGCGCGGTGGTGCGCCTGGTGCAGCGCGGCAGCACCTGGGCCATTTCGCAATGGCCGCAGGTCGAGGCCGGCCTGGTGGCCCTCGACCCAGCAAGCGGGCGCGTGCGCGCGCTGGTGGGCGGGTTTGATTTCACGCGCCAGCCGTTCAACCACGTCACCCAGGCCTGGCGCCAACCGGGATCGAGCTTCAAGCCCTTCATCTATTCGGCCGCGCTCGAACACGGCGTGATGCCGGCCACGCTGGTCGACGACCTGCCCTTCAGTGGCAGCAACGGCTGGGCGCCGCAGAACAGCGACGGCGTCTATGACGGCCCCATGGCGCTGCGCCAGGCGCTGGCCAAGTCGAAGAACATGGTCAGTATCAGGTTAACGCAAACGTTAGGGGTCAACGTCGTGCGCGATTGGGTTGAGCGGTTCGGGCTGGAAGCCGCGCGCCAACCGGAGAACCTGACCGTGGCACTGGGGGCCGGCAGCACCACGCCGATGCAGATGGCGCGCGCCTACGCCACGCTGGCCAATGGCGGCTGGCGCCAAGACCCGGTGCTGGTCGAGCGCATCACCGACGCCCAGGGCAAGGTGCTGTTCGAAGCGCCGGCCCCCGCGCCGCTGAGCGAAGAGCAGCGCGTGCTGCCGGCGCGCAACGTGTTCATCATCAACAGCCTGCTGAATGACGTCACGCGCGTGGGCACGGCCGCGCGCGCGCAAGCGCAGTTGCGGCGCAGCGATGTCTACGGCAAGACCGGCACCACGAATGACGCGGTCGACGCCTGGTTCGCCGGCTTCCACCAAAGCGTGGCCGCCGTGGTGTGGGTCGGCCATGACGAGCCGCGCAGCCTGGGCGAGCGCGAAAGCGGCGGCGGCTCGGCGCTGCCGATCTGGATCGACTTCATGGGCTCGGCGCTCAAGGGTTTGCCGTTGGCTGGCCTGGGGGCGCCGCCGCCCGGCGTGCATCGCGTGGGTGAGGACTGGCTGTATGACGAATGGGCCAGCGGCGGCTGGGTGGCGCGCATTGCGGCCGACGCCCTGCCCACGCGCGTGGGCGGCATGCCGGTGCTTGAACCCTTGCCCGCTGCGCCCGCGGCGTCCGTGCCGCAATGAACGGCACGGCGTTCACCCTGGCGGACTTCGATTTCGAACTGCCGCCAGATCTCATTGCGCAAGCGCCCAGCGCGCAACGCAGTGCTTCGCGCCTGCTCGACGGCCGCGCCAGCGTGCCGGTGGATCGCGTGTTCAACGAGTTGCCCGCGCTGCTGCAAGCCGGTGACTTGCTGGTGCTGAACAACACCCGCGTCATCAAGGCCCGGTTGTTCGGCAGCAAGGCCAGCGGCGGCGCGGTGGAAGTGCTGGTCGAGCGCGTGCTGGCGGGCCACGCGGTGCAGGCCCATGTGCGTTGCAGCAAGGCGCCGCGCGCGGGCACCACATTGCGCCTGGCCGAGGCCTTCAACGCCGAGGTGCTGGGCCGTTGCGGGCCCGAGGAAAGCCTGTTTCACCTGCGCTTCCCGGCCGACCCGCTGGCGCTGCTGCACGCCCACGGCCATGTGCCGCTGCCGCCGTACATCACCCATGCCGATGGCAGCGACGACGAAGCCCGCTACCAGACCGTGTTTGCACAGCACCCCGGCGCCGTGGCCGCGCCCACCGCGGCGTTGCACTTCGACGAGGCTTTGCTGGCCGCGTTGCGCGAACGCGGCGTGGCCACGGCCTTCGTCACCCTGCACGTGGGCGCGGGCACTTTCCAGCCGGTGCGCGTGCAGCACATCGCCCAGCACCGCATGCACAGCGAATGGTTCGAAGTGAGTGCGGCCACGGTGGCGGCGATTGAGCGCACGCGCGCCGCCGGCGGGCGCATCGTGGCCGCCGGCACCACCAGCGTGCGCGCGCTCGAATCGGCCGCGGCTGGTGGCAGCTTGCACGCGCAAAGCGGCGACACCGTCATCTTCATCACGCCGGGCTACCAGTTTCGCGTCGTCGATTTGCTTATCACCAACTTCCACCTGCCGCGCAGCACCTTGCTGATGCTGGTCAGCGCTTTTGCCGGGCATGAACACATGCATGCGCTGTACCGCCACGCGATTGCCGAGCGCTACCGCTTCTTCAGCTACGGCGACGCCATGTTGTTGCGCATGGCCGGGCGCTGAAAGCGCCGCTTTTTCGCTGATCGGCCGCGCGCGGACATTGCCGCGGCGTTGTCAATCCTGCGCGCGCGTGGGCACATCACTGGCGCCTGGGTCTACAGCGCTCGGGGCGACCTGCTGGGCCGCTTCGGTGCGCTGAGCGAAAACCCGCCACCCCAGGGCAAAGGCGGCATTTGGCAAGGCCACATGGTGGCGCGCGATCCGATCATGGTGGATGGGCAGCGCGTCGGCCGGGTTGTGGTGCTGAACAACTTGAGCCGCCTGTGGCATTCAGTGGGCGTGGCGCTGGCCTCGGTGCCACTGGGCAGCCTGCTGGCCTTGCTGGTGTCGGTGGGCCTGGCGCGCAAGATCGCGCGCAGCATCTCGCGGCCCATCTCACGCCTGGCAGGCATGGCCAGCGCCATCACGCACGACCAGGACTATTCACAACGCCTGCCGCGCGGCGGAGCGGACGAAGTGGGCACCGCCGTGAACGCTTTCAACACCATGCTGGACGCGTTGCAACAGCAAGGCAACGATCTGCTGGAGCTGCGCGTGGCCGACCGCACCGGCACGCTGCGGCTCGAAAAGGAACGCGCCGAGGCGGCCTCGCAAGCCAAGAGCAGCTTTCTGTCGAACATGAGCCACGAGCTGCGCACGCCGCTGAACGCGGTGATCGGCGCGGCCCAGTTGCTTGACGACCAGGGCATGGCCGACGAGCGTCAAGCCGAACTGGTGGTGGCCATCCGCGACAGCGGCACCCGGTTGCTCGGGCTGATCGAGAACATCCTCGATTTGTCGCGCATTGAAAGCGGCGCGCTCGACCTGGTGCCCGAAGACTTCAACCTCATCGAATGCGTTGAGGCGGCGGTGGCCACGGCCGCCGTGCCGGCGCGGATCAAAGGCCTGAACATGGCCTGCATCGTGGCGCCCGAACTGGCCGAATGGCGCCACGGTGATGCGCTGCGCCTGCGCCAGGTGTTGCTCAACTTGTTGGGCAACGCGATCAAGTTCACCGCAGCCGGCGAGGTGGTGATCAGCGTGCAAGCCGGCGCGCAGGCCGACACCGTGCACATCAGTGTGCGCGACAGCGGCATCGGCATTTCAGCCCACGCTGCGGCGCGCATCTTCGAGCCCTTCCGCCAAGCCGACAGCAGCACCACGCGGCGTTTCGGCGGCAGCGGCCTGGGGCTGTCCATCTCGCGCCGGCTGGCCCATGCCATGGGCGGTCAAATCACGCTGTGCGCAGCGCCCACCACAGGTTCGCAGTTCGATCTTGAGTTGCCCCTGCCGCCCGCTGTTCGGTGCGGTACGAGCGCACCCGCCTTGAACCATGCGGTGCTGTACTTCGAGCCCCACGAGCCCAGCGCCCGGGCCCTGGGCGCGCTGCTGGGCCGCCTGGGCTGCCAGGCCTCGCGCTGCACCACCAGCGCCGCTCTGCAAGCCTGGATGAGCGGCCAGGCCAATGCGCGCGACAAACCCTGGCTGCTGGTGGCGGTGGACGAGCCGCAAACCTGGCCGTTGCTGGAAGAGTCGCTGGGCTTCATCGACCCCGAGCGCGTGATCGGCATGACCCACCTCAGCTCGCACACGGTGGAGCTGGCGCGCGAGCTGTTCCGCGTGCCGCGCAACGTCGTCAATCCGGTGCTGCGCACGGCGCTGGTCAGCCGCTTCGGTGCGGTGGCGCGCTCGGCTGCGCCCGCTGCGCCGCAATCCGCGCTGGCCGCATCACCGACACGCCAACCAAGGGTGTTGGTGGTGGAAGACGACCCGCTCAACCAGATGATCGTGTGCACCATGCTGGCCAATGCCGGCTGCCAGGCGTTCACCGCCAACAACGGCAGCGAGGCGCTGTACCGGGTCGGCGCAGAAGCCTTCGACCTGGTGCTGATGGATTGGCAGATGCCCGACATCGACGGCCTGGAAGTCACGCGTCGCCTGCGCGCCGGTGCCGCCGGCGCGCGCGGCAAGAGCGTGCCCATCGTGGCGCTCACGGCCAACGCCTTCACCGAAGACCGCGCCGCCTGCCTGGCTGCGGGCATGAACGACTTCCTGACCAAACCGGTTCTTGCCGCCAACCTGCAAGCCGCCGTGCGGCGCTGGGTGGAGGTTGAGAACGCGCCGTCGCGCCCCGGGCCCGAAAAACTGTTCGCGCCGCTGGCGCTGTAGCGCGCGCAGAAAGATAAAGCAAAAGCCCGCGGCGACAATCGCCGCCATGCTGACATTCGAACTGCTGGCCCAGGACGGGCTGGCCCGGCGTGGCCGCCTCACGCTCAACCACGGCGTGGTGGAGACACCCGTTTTCATGCCGGTGGGCACCTATGGCACGGTCAAGGGCGTGGCGCCGCAATCGCTGCTCGACATGGGCGCGCAGATCATCCTGGGCAACACCTTCCACCTGTGGTTGCGCCCGGGTCTGGATGTGCTGGCGGCGTTCAAGGGCCTGCACGGCTTCGAAGCCTGGCAGCGGCCGATCCTCACTGATTCAGGCGGCTTCCAGGTCTGGTCGCTGGGCGCGATGCGAAAGATCAGCGAAGCAGGCGTGCGCTTTGCTTCACCGGTGAATGGCGACAAACTGTTCCTCACCCCCGAGGTGAGCATGCAAGTGCAAACCGCGCTGGGCTCAGACATCGCGATGCAGTTCGACGAATGCACGCCGTATGAAACTGGCGGGCACTTCACCACCGAAGACGAAGCGCGCCGTTCGATGGAGCTCAGTCTGCGCTGGGCCGTGCGCAGCCGCGAAGAGTTCACTCGGCTAGACAACCCAAACGCCTTGTTCGGCATCGTGCAAGGCGGCATGTTCGAAGGCTTGCGCGACGAGTCGCTACAGCGTTTGGTTGAACTCGACCTGCCAGGTTACGCCGTGGGCGGCGTCAGCGTGGGCGAACCCAAGGAAGAGATGCAGCGCATCGTGGCCCACACGCCGCAGCGCCTGCCCGCAAACAAGCCGCGTTACCTGATGGGCGTGGGCACGCCCGAAGACCTGGTGCATGGCGTGGCCCATGGCGTGGACATGTTCGACTGCGTCATGCCCACGCGCAACGCGCGCAACGGCCACCTTTTCACGCGCTTTGGTGACTTGAAAATCCGCAACGCGCGCCACAAGAGCGACTCCGCGCCCATCGACCCCACTTGCACTTGCCCCTGCTGCCGCCAGTTCAGCCGCGCCTACCTGCACCACCTTGACCGCTGCGGCGAAATGTTAGGCCCGATGCTGGCCAGCGTGCACAACCTGCACTACTACCTGAACCTGATGCGCGAAGTGCGGCAAGCCATCGAGCAGCAGCGCTTTGCGGCGTTCACGCAGCAGTTTGAGCTTCAGCGCCGGCAAGGCATTTAGGACTCAGCGGCCCGATTGTCCCTAGATTGAAGCCTGATACCCCATAGCTGGGGGGGCAAGAAATTGGCATACACGACCCAGAATGAATTCGACCCCTGCGTACTCAGGTTACCGGTGCGGCTGCACTCATGCAGCCGCAAGCCGGCAAGTCGTTCAACTTCTGGAGCTTCACTTGAAAAATCAATCGATCCTTTCCGGCGCCGCGGCGCTGCTACTTTCGGGCGCGGCCAGTGCGGCCACCTATGCGCCGCCCAGCGTCAGCGCCAGCATGGATGTGGGGCAGACGCTGGTTTTCAATGGCGTGGTCACGCTGCCCTCCGGCGGCGCCTCGCAGGTTGACGTGTTCTTCCTGATCGACGACACCGGTAGCATGGGCAGCATCATCAACAACGCCAAAACCGGCGCAGCGGCCATCATGAACGCCCTGCCAGCCACCTACCGTTACGGCGTGGCCAGCTACGACGGCGACCCCATCGAAGGGGTGTCCGCTGCCAATGCATTCAACCGCCGCACCGATCTCACACTGAACCGCACCACGATCCAAACCGGCCTCAATGCCATCACCGCAGGCGGTGGTGGTGACTTCCCCGAGGCCGGCTACTACGCGCTCAAGCAGACCGCTGACACCTCGTCCTGGGCCGCCGCGTCGCAGCGCCTGATCGTGCAATTCGGCGACGCCACGTCGCACAACGAAACCGTGAACAAGGGTCAGGTCATTTCTGCCTTGGGCGCCGTGGGCGCCAAGCTGATCGCCTTCAACAGCGGCGCCGCGGGCGGCGCCATGGACGGCAGCTATGGCAGCGAGCCTGCGGGCAGCCACCAGTCGACCGACATCGTGGCGGCCGTGGGCGGCAAGGTGATCAACAACTTCGCATCACTCTCGGCGGCCCAGTTTGCCGATGCCGTGGCGGCCGAAATCACTTCGGCCACCAGCTTTCTCGACCTGGTCTTTGGCCACACCTTTGGCGGCAGCGGCCTGGGTATCTCCATCGCCTGTACCGACGCGCTGGGCTGCAACAACGTTGAAGCCGGCGCGGCGCGCAGCTTTGCTGTCACGGTGAACGCAGTGCAAGCCGGCAGCTATAACTTCGACCTGTTCACCCGCGGCCTGAGCGAAGTGCAGCCCTATGCCATCAACGTGGGCGGCGCCATCGACCCCGTGCCCGAGCCCGAGACCTATGCCCTGATGCTGGCTGGCCTGGGTGTCGTGGGCCTGGCGGCGCGGCGCAGGCGCGCCAAGGCGGCCTGAGTTCGGCGCGACATGAACAGTGGCCGGGTGGGACAGGCCTGCGGCCAGCCCCATCGTTTGTTCTTCGAGTGAGCTAGGGGATGTACGGGCTTGTGGATCACTAGCGTTAAGTGGTTCTCTTTTAGGAGGTATTTCCATGAAGGCACTTCGTATTGCAGTTGTGGCAGCAGGTCTGCTCGGTGCGGTTCAGGCTGGGGCCGCGCCTGTGATCTGGGTCGACTGGACCAGCGGCACAGCCGGCGCAGCAGGGGCAGCAGCCGGCGCCATCGACCTGGGCCCGGCGGGCGCTGACGCCAGCGACATCGCCGTCGGTTACGCCGGCGAGATTCAGTTCATCCAGACCGCACCGGCCACCAACTACTGGACCGGGCCGAACACCACCTACCAAAGCGCGCTGGTCGACAACCGGCCGGGCAGCACCGACATCATTGCCCTGTCGCGCGCCACCTCCAAGACCTTGACCTTTTCGCAAGCGGTGGACAACCTGTTCTTCGCCGTGGTCAGCCTCAATGGCAACGGCTACTCGTTCAACGAAGACTTCGAAATCGTCAGCTTCGGCCCCGGCTTCTGGGGCAACGGCACCTTGACCAAGCAACTCGTGGGCAGTGAGTTCCGCCTCATCGGCTCGGGCGAGCCGCATGGCGTGATTCGCTTCAACCGCGCTGTCAGCTCGATCACCTGGTCCAGCCTGACCAACGAAAACTGGAACGGCTTCACGGTCGGCACCTACGGCCTGGCGCCGCCGGTGGGGCCGCCGCCCACGCCGGCCATTCCCGAGCCTGGCACCTATGCTTTGATGGGCCTGGGGCTGGCGGCGCTGGCAGGCGTGACGCGCAGGCGCAAGGTCAAGGTGTGAAGCAACGCATCTTGCGGCCCTACACCGGCCGCAAGCGCACCACCGGCCGCGTCGGTTTGCGCCGCGCCACTTCTTCAAAGCCTGCTTTGCTGAACATTGACAGCTTGCCGAACCACAAGTCTTGGTCGTCGCTGCGTGCTGCCTTGTCCACCGGATAGGCTTCCAGCAGCACGATGCCCGCGCGTTTGGCCCAGGCCACGGTGCCTTGCAACAAGGCCGTGGCCACGCCCTGGCCCCGGTGGGCCTGGGGCACCACGAAGCACACGATGGACCACACCGGTGTGTCGTCCACCGGCTTCATGATCGGCGAACGTGCCAACTTCGCGTATTGCGCACGCGGTGCCACCGACTCCCAGCCAACGGGCGTGCTGCCGCGGTAGCCGATCAACCCGGTGGGTTCGCCGGCAGCCACCAGGGCCTTGAACTCGCTACGGTTGCGCTGCGCAGCCGAAGTGCCGGCATCAGGGCATTCGCTGCGGCCGCTTTGCCGATAAAACATGCACCAGCAGCCGCGCGCCACCGAACAGCCGCGGGCGTTGAACAGAGTTTCCAGGTCGGCAAAGCGGTCCGGGGTCAGTGGGCGCAGGGTCACCTTCATGCATGCTCCCATGTGCACAGCAAGAGGCGTCAGGTGCAGGCGGGTGTTTGGCCGGCCTGGCGCGCGCGCAGCGCGCCGGCAATCTGCGTAGCCAAGGCGCGCACGGCCCGCGCATGGCCCTGGGCCAGCGCGGGGGCGCCTTCGGCCACGGCCTCGCGCAGCCGGGTGGCACAGGTCATGCCAGCGCCCGCCGCGGCCGGCACCGGCACCAGCGTCCACACCGCTTCCAGGGTGGCATGCACGCCGGCCTGGCTTTCGAACTGCGTCACGTCCACCTGGATGCGCCAGGTGGGGGGCACGCTGGCCTGGTTTTGCTCCACGGCACCGGCCTGCGCTGCCAGGCCTTGCAGCAGGGCGGCGCGCAACTCGTCGCGCAGCGGCGCGGCCCAGCGTTCCTGCTCCAGCGTCAGCAAGCTGCCGTCAGCCTGGCGCAGCAGCCATTGAGGCTGGTCTACTTGCACCGGCACGGTCACGGCGCCCAGCGCGACCACCAGGGTGGGCGCCGCCGGCAGGCCGCTGCCGCCGGCTTGCAGCAGGGTGTGCAGCCGCGTGATGGTTGGTGTGGAGCACGCCACCAAGGCTGACAGCACGCTGCACGCGACGGCGCAATTCAAGCTTCGCATCAAGGTTCGCATCACGGTGCCTTTGCCGGGGCTGGCGCCTTGGGCAGCGGTGGGTCGGCCGGCACGCCGCGCAGCAGCGATTCGGGGTGGCGCTGCAGCGAATCGGTGAAGGCGCGCAGCGACTGCGCGGCGCGTTGGAAATCGAGCAAGGCTTGTTCGAGCTGGCGCTGCACAGGCGCGCGCTCGTCAAGCACCTGCCGATCCAGCCGTTCGAATGCGCCCTGCGCGCCGGTCAACGCTCGCTGCGCTTCAACCAGCGTTTTGCGCGCATCGGGTTCAAGCTGCTGCATCAGGCCTCGCGCCGCGGCCAAGGTGCGCTCGGCTTCATGCAGGGTGTTCTGCGCGTCCGGCGTCACGGCTGCCAGCGTGCCCTTGGCTTGCTTCAGCGTGGCCGCCAGTTCGAGCGCGATCTCATCCAGCGGCAGTTTGCCCAGGCGCGCCAAGATGTCGTCCACCCGGCCCTGCAATTCGGTCAAGGTACCCGGCACGCTGGGCAGGGTGATGAGGTCGCCGTCGGCGGCGCGCTGCAAGGGCACGCGCGCGGCCTTGGGGTGGAAGCCGAGCGCCACGTAGAGCTGGCCGGTTAACAGGTTGCCGGTGCGCAGTTGCGCACGCAGGCCGTTGTCGACCAGCTTTTGCAGCATCGCCACCTCGGCCTGCTGGCCAGTACCACCGGCCGGCAACAGGGCTGCGCGCACAGCGCCCAGGCGCTGTGGGTACAGATCAGCCAGCACCTGCACCGGGTAGCGTGCGACTGGATGGTCAGCCGCGTATTGCAGGCTCACCTGTGCCACCTTGCCCACCTCCACACCCAGAAAGTCGATCGGTGCACCCGGGCTCAGGCCGCGCAGGGAACCCTCGAACACCATGCGCACCGGCAGCGGCGTGCCACTGGGCAAGGCCAGCGCGGTTTTGCGGTCGTCGAACAATTGAAAACTGCTGCCGCTGGCGGCTGGCTCGGCCTTGCCGGCGTTGGGCAGGTTTTCAAAGGTGATGCCACCGGCCAGCAAGGTGGCCACCGTTTGCGTGTTCAGCGTCAAGCCGTTGGCGTCGACGCTCAGGTCGATGCCGCTGGCGTTCCAGAAGCGCGCGCTGGGCGTCACCAAGCGCTGGTTGGGTGCCTCGATGAAGATCTTCACCAGCAGCTCGTCTTTGCCGGCATCAAGCGCGTAGCCCACCACGCGGCCCACGCGGGTGCGGCGGTACAGCACGGGCGAGCCCACGTCGAGCGAGCCCAGGTCGTTGGCGCGCAGCACGAAACTCGCGCCGGGCTCGCCGCGCAGCACATAAGGCGGCGCTTCCAGGCCGAGGAAGCTGCTGCGCGGGGCCGCCAAAGAGCCGGCGTCCAGGCCGATGTAGGCGCCCGACAGCAGCGTGCCCAGGCCGCTCACGCCACCGGCGCCGATGCGCGGGCGCACCACCCAGAACGAGGTGTCTTCCACCGCCAGGGTGGCCGCGGAGCGTTCGAGCTGCACCGTGGCCACCACGCGCTGGCGGTTTTCACGCAACTGCACCTTCTGCACCCGCCCGACCACCACTTCCTTGTAGCGCACCTCGGTCTTGCCCGGCTCCAGGCCTTCGGCGGTGCGAAATTCGATCTCGATGCGCGGCCCGGTTTCAAGGTAGTTGCGCACGATGAGCGAGGCGCCGATGGCCAGGGCGGCCAGCGGCACCAGCCACACCAGTGACAGCCGCGGGCGGCGGTTGCGCACGATGCGCGGTGTGGGGGGCTCGGGCGCTGTGGCAGGGCCGCCGTCGGGTTCGGTTGCGCTCATGAAGCGGGAGTGTCGCGCCAGATCAGCCGCGCATCAAAACTCTCGGTGGCCAGCATGGTGAGCACCACCACGGCGGCAAAGGCCAGCAGCCCGGCGCCGGCCTCGGCGCTGGCCACGTTGCCGAAGCGCACCATGCCGGCCAGCAACAACACCACGTAGACATCCAGCATCGACCAATGGCCTACGGCTTCAATCAGGCCGAAGACGCGCGCGCGCTCCAAGCGCCGCCAGGCCGGCTTGAACTGTGCGCTGAAGGCCAGCAGCGACAAGGCGCCGATTTTCAACAGCGGCACGGCAATGCTGGCCAGGAAGACGATTACCGCCAGGGCGAATGCGCCGTCGTGCCAGAGCTCGACGATGCCGCCGATCAGCGTGTGCGTGCTTTCACGAAACGCCGATGTGGTGCTCATCACCGGCAGCACATTGGCCGGCACATACAGCACCGCGGCGGCCAGCAGGTAGGCCCAGGTGCGCTGCAGGCTGTGC
This sequence comes from Burkholderiales bacterium, assembly GCA_031381955.1. Taxonomy (GTDB): domain Bacteria; phylum Pseudomonadota; class Gammaproteobacteria; order Burkholderiales; family Burkholderiaceae_C; genus Rubrivivax. Next base: position 5,578 of record JANMYI010000612.1, on the reverse strand, counting down.
GGCTTGGTGGCGTGCAGCATGTGGCCGCAGCGCAGGCAGGCCAAGTCGGTGTGCGGCGTGACATGGGCCAGGCCGCAGCATGCGCAGCCCAGGTGGAACACGGTCACGTTTTCGTTCATGGCTGCACTTGTCTCATGGCTCGTGCCACCACAGATGCCGCAGGCCGGCGGAGTCGATGGCGGCCATCAACAGCGTCAGCACGCCCAGCGCAAACAGCCCGGGCTCGGGCGAGGCCTCGGCCAGCGCGGCGATGCGCACCAGGGCCAGCAGGGCTGACACGGTGAGCACCTCCAGCGTGTTCCAGCGCGACATGGCATGCAGCATGCGCAGGCACAGCGCAGCGCCTGGCGGGCGCCAGCCGGCGGCCAGCGGCGCCAGCAGGTACAGCCGCAGGCCGATGAACACCGCCGGCGCCACCAGCGCCGTGAGTGTGGCCACCGCGGCGACGATCACGTCGCCCTGTTCCCAGGCATGGGCGATGGCTTGCGGGAACGTGGTGTGGTGCCGGCTGCTGCCCAGGCGGATGTCGATCAGGTCGGCGGTGTTGGCGATGACGAACACCACCGCTGCGGCCACTGTGAGTGCCAGCAGCGCTTGGGCGTCGAGCCGGTGGCCGCGGCCCAGCACGGCGTCGCAGCGCATGCAGCGCGCCACGGCGCGGCGTGGCAGCGGCTGCCAGCGGTGCACTTGGCCGCAGCGTTCGCAAACGGCCAAGGTGTCCAGCGGCGGCGCTTCTTGATGCATGTTGCGGTGATGCGAGCAGGCGTGCTGTGTTGGGGCGGCGTTGCCACGGCAGGGGTCGCTCCATTGTGCCGGGGGCGCATGTTGGTGAGAATCACCCGTGCCAGCAATGTCCACCTTCAAACCGCGCCCGCTGATCAACCCGGCCAAATGGCTGGCTGCGCTGGCCTGCTTGGCCGCACTGTGCCTGCCCCTGGCCAGCCGCGCCGAACCTGATGCCGCCGCGGCCCTGCGTGCCAGCAGCGACACGCTGCGCCCGCAGCTTGACAGCAATGCCTTCGGCCGCCCGCTGCACTTGCAATCCATTGAAGAGCGCGGCCGTATGAAGGGTGAGGTGCACGCGCGCGTGATGCAACCGTTCGACGTGCTGAGCAAGGCCCTGGGCAGTGCGGCGCAGTGGTGCGACGTGCTGATCCTGCACCTGAACGTCAAGCAGTGCCGCAGTGCCGCCGCCAACCAGCTCAGCATGCGTGCCGGGCGCAAGTTCGATCAGCCGCTGAGCGATGCGCACCTGCTCGACTTCACCTGGAATTTGGTGGCGCGGCGGCCCGACTACTTTGAGGTGAACATGGTCTCGCCCAGTGGGCCGTTCGGCACCAGCGACTACCGCATCGAAGTGGCCGCCGTGCCGCTCGATGGCAAGAGCAGCTTCCTGCGCATGTCGTACGCCTACAGCCATGGCATGGCCGCACGCATGGCCATGCAGGCCTACTTGGCCACGGCCGGCGCCAGCAAGGTCGGCTTCACGGCGTTGGGCAAGCGCGCCGATGGCTCGGCCGAATACATCGGCGGCCTGCGTGGCGTGCTCGAACGCAACACCATGCGCTACTACCTGGCCATCGACGCCTACCTGGCCAGTGCCACCTTGCCGCTGGCACAACAACAAGAGCGGCGCATTGCCGACTGGTTCGATGCCACCGAACGCCACGCGCTGCAATTGCACGAGATGGAGCGCAACGACTACATCGACATGAAGCGCAAGGAAATCGCGCGCCAACGCGAAGCGCCTTGAGCACGCCGCCAGGCCGACGACCTTCGTCTACCGCCCAGCGCGGGGCAGAATCGGCTGCATGCCTGATGCCCCCCCGCCGCGCTGGACACGCCGATGAGCTGGCCCGAGTTGCTGGCGCTCGTGGTCGAGCACATCGACGACACTTTGGCCTCACCCTGGCGCATCGTGGCGTACTTGGCTGCGCTGGTGGGCGCCGCGCTGGTGGTGGCCGGCGCCTTCGTGCGCACCATGATCCCGCTGCGTTGGCTGGCGGTGGGTGGCAACGTCGCGTTTCTGGTTTTTGGCGTCCTGCACCCATCACCCACCACGTTGTTGGTGGCCACGGTGCTGCTGCCGATCAACCTGTTCCGTGCGCGCGAAATGATGAAACTCACCCAGCGCGTGCGCGCTGCGGCGCGCGACAGCGACCAATCGGGCATGTGGCTCAAGCCGTACATGAAGCCGAAGAAGTTCAGGGCCGGTCAGGTGCTGTTCCGAAAAGGCGACTTGGCGGATCATTTGTACCTGCTGGCTGACGGGCAGTTGGAGGTGGCGGAAATCAATCGCGAGATTTCACCCGGGCGCATCTTCGGCGAGTTCGCCCTGTTCTCACCCGCCAAGCGGCGCACGGCCACCGTGCGCTGCGTGGCCGACAGCACCGTACTGACGATCGACGAAGGCACGGTCAAGCAGCTGTTCTTCCAGAACCCCTCGTTCGGTTTTCACCTGATCCGCCTGGTGGCCGGGCGGCTGTCGGAAGACATCGAGCGCTTGGGTAAAAAGAGCTGACGGCCAGCGGCTGACGGCTCACGGGCGCAATGCGGCCAGGCGCTCGCGCACGCGGGCCACCGCGTCGGCGTCGCCCAACGCGGCATGCACCTCGAGCGCGCGCTCCAGGTGTTCGCGCGCAGGCCCGGTCTGGCCCAGCGCGGCATGCGCATCGGCCAGCGCCAGCAGGTCGGCCGCCACGGCTTGGGCGCGGCCCAGCCGGCGGTGCAGCGCCAGGGCCTGCGCCAGCGCCGGGGTGGCCAGGTTGGGTTGGCCGGCCGCCAGCCGCGCGCGCCCCAACAAGCTCAGCGCGTGGCCCTGCTCGGCCGCCTGGTCGCTGGCCGCGGCCAACGCGGCGGCCTGCTCGGCCAGGCTGGCGGCCAGGCTCGCATCACCCGCCTGCAGCGCCAGGTGGGCACGCAGGTTGGCCATGGCTGCGGCGTGGTCGCAGGGCTTGGCGCAGTCGCGTTCGGCCAGGGCGGCGAACTGCGTTGCGGTGGCGGCGTCGCCTTCATCCAGCGCCAGCAAGGCGCGCCTTGCCGCGGCCTTGGCGTGCACGCCGGCGCCGAAGCGTTCGCGCCCTTGCAACAAGGGCATCAGTGCACCGCGCGCGGCGTTGAAATCCTTCAACTGCCCGTTCACCCAGGCCAGGTTGAGCAAGGCGGTGGCGATCTGGCCATCGTCTTGCACAGCCTGGGCGCTGCGCAAGGCCTGCATGGTCAGCTCGCGGGCCGGCGCCAACTGGCCGCGCTCCACGGCGCGCGCCGCCCCTTGCAGTTGGGCTTGAGTGCGTTCATGCGCGGCGCTCGGTGGTGGTGCGGGGGTGCTGCACGCCGCCATCGCACAAGCCGCCAAGACTGGCGCCAGCCGCTGATGCCAAACGTTAACGCAGCGGGTTGCGCAAGGCCTGGGCATCATGGCTTTCGATCGGCAGCTCGGCGCTCGGTGGCGCGGGCAACAGGGCGCGCGCCGGCCACGAGCCCTTCACGCCCTGCACCAATTCGCGGGCATCGTCCATCACCGGTGCGGCGCTGCGCAGCACGCCGGGCAACACCTCGGCCGCCGCGCTGCTGATGGTGCGCGTGTCGCGGGCCACGGCATTCAGGTTTTCCAGCGTCTCGCTGCTGCGTGCCATCAGGCCGGGCAGCCCAGTGTTCAGCACGTTCAGGCTGTTGTTGACTTGATCGAGCAGGCTGGAAATTTTGGTGACGGACTGCTGGCCTTGCCCCAACAAGCCCTGGCCCTGGCCCAGCAGGCCTTGCGCTTGCTGGGCAATGCCGTTTAACTGGCTGCGCGCCGCCGCAGCCAGGGCGTGCATTTCGGCCGCAGCCTTGGCCAGCTCGCCCGAGGCGGTGGCGGCGTGCTGCAGCACGTCTTGCACATCGCCCTGGCGCGCGCGCAAGGCGCCGGTGAGTTGCTTGAAGTCGTCGAGGATGGGCAGCAGCCGGCCACGCAACTCATCAGCCATTTCGGTCATGGTGCCGCGGCTGTGAAAGCCCAGTTGCGGGTCGGCCGCGTCCAGCGGCTCGATCGCGTTGCCCGGTTTGATTTCCAGCACCGCCGGGCGCAGCTGTTCGCGCACCAGCAGCACCTGCGCATCGGTGCGCAGGGCGGCGGCATGTGCGGCCTGGATGCGCAGATCGATGCGCACTTTCTGGTCGGCCTGCAAGGTGATGGTGTGAACCTCGCCGATGCGCACACCGCTCATGCGCACGTGGGTGCCCGGGGCCAGGCTGGCGCCGGATTCAGCCAGCACGTAGACCCGTGTCATGCGCTCGAAGGCGCCGTTGCGCCAGGCAATCAAAGCGGCCAGCGCCACGGCCAGGGCGATGCCGCCCAGCAGCACCGCCCACAGCAGCCGGCGTGACAGCGCCGGGCTGGTGTCGAAAGGCGCCGGGGTGTTCACGGCGTGATCACAAGAAACGCATGCCCACGAACAACACCTGGGCAGCCAGCACCACCAACACGCTGCTCACACCCGCGGCCACCGCGGCCTTGGGCACGGCGGCCAGCGACCATTGCGCGCTCAGGCCATGAAAACAGGCCACGGCGCCGATGCCCAAGCCGAACAGCGCGCCCTTGGCCAAGCCCAGCGGCACTTGCCACCATTCGCCAGCTTCCAAGAAGGCGTCGGCTTCCTCGCCCAGCGGCGTGCCCAGCAGCGCGGCCGTGGCCAGCAGCGCCGCGCCGATGGCCACCGCTTGGAAGTAGGCCACCAGCAAAGCCGTGCTCAAGGCCGTGCCCAGCACGCGCGGCAGCACCACTTCTTCTTCAAGCGCCAGGGTCTCGTGCACGGCTTCTTTGAATTCGCCGCGCAAGCGCATCAAGGCCAGCTCGGCGGCCATGGCCACGCTGGAGCGCACGATCACCACGCCCGCGGCGATCAGCGGGCCCAGTTCCAGCACACCGCCCCAGACCAGGTTCTTCAGCACCAATGGGTTGTCTGGCCCGAGCAACGACAGGCCCTGGGTGGGCACCACGGCACCAAACAGCACGGCCACCAGCGCCACCACCGGCAACGCCTGCACGCCGGTGAGCTGCACCTGGCGCGCCAGCGCGGCGCGCACGCCGGCGGCGTGGTAGCCGCGCCAATGGGTCAGCGCGTGCACCAGCATCGCGGTGTAGCCCAGCGCCAGGCGGGTGGTGCCTTGAATCATGCGGGGCATTGTGGTTCAAAGCCCCGCGCGGCTCACTCCCGCACAGCGCACTTGCGCGTCACCAGAACTGCCACTGCCCGCTGTGCACGACCCAGATGCCGAGCGCGCCGTTGGTCACGCCGTGGGCGATGACCGCCAGCCACAGCTTGCCGCTGCGCCGGTACAGCCAGGCATAGGCCAGGCCGGCCACGATGGCGGCCAGCCACAGGGTGTGGGCCAGCATGAAGACGAAGGTGGACAGCACGATGGCCTTGAGGCCCACGCGCTGCGGGTCCACGCCTTCGAACGTGGGGTGCTCGACCCAGCGCATCAGGAACGAGCGCCAGAACAGTTCTTCCATCACCGGCACGAGCAGCGCCGCACCGACCCAGCGCACCGCAATCAGCGGCCAGTCCAGCCCACCCTGGGCGTTCACCGGCTT
>JANMYI010000598.1:0-2655 GCA_031381955.1 Burkholderiales bacterium | reverse complement strand
GCTGGCGCTTGAACGGCAGCCCGGCCACCTACGAGCAAATCCATCTGTCGATGCTGGCCGGTTTGCTGGGCAATGTCGGTTGCAAGAGTGACGATGAAGACTGGTACCTGGGCGCCCGGGGCATCAAGTTCTGGCGCCACCCCGGCGCGCACCTGAGCAAGACGCCCGGGCGCTGGCTGGTGACGGCCGAGCTGGTGGAAACCACGCGACTGTTCGGCCGCGGCCTGGCGGCCATCGAGCCGACCTGGATACCTAACGTTGCCGGTCACTTGCTGAAGAAGCAGATGCTCGAACCGCACTGGGAGAAGAAGGCCGCCGAGGTGGTGGCGCTGGAGCGCGCCACGCTGTACGGCATCGTCATCTACAACAACAAGCGGGTCAATTTTGGCCAGGTGGATGCCAAGGCCGCGCGCGAGATCTTCATCCGCGAGGCGCTGGTGCACGGCGAGTGGGAAACCAAGCTGTCCTTCCTGGCGCACAACGAAAGGTTGATCCGGCAGGTGGAGGAACTCGAACACAAGGCGCGGCGGCAAGACGTGCTGGTGGACGATGAACTCATCTTCGCGTTCTACGACCAGCAGTTGCCGGCTGACGTGTGCTCGGGCGCGAGCATGGAGCGCTGGTACCGCGAAGAAACGAAACGCCAGCCCACGCTCTTGCAGCTCACGCGCGATGAGTTGATGCGCCACGAAGCCGCCGGCATCACCACCGCCACGTTTCCGAAAACCGTGCGCCTGGGCGGCATCGACTGCGTGGCCGAGTACCTGCACGAGCCGGGTGACGTGCGCGACGGCATCACCGTCACCGTGCCCATCTACGCGCTGAACCAGGTGAACGAGGAGCGTTGCGACTGGCTGGTGCCCGGCATGTTGCGCGACAAGGTATTGGCGCTGGTGAAAAGCCTGCACCAGCGCCCGCGTTCGCGCCTGCTGCCTTTGCCCGAGTATGTGGCCGAGTTTTGCGAGAGCACTGCGTTTGCCCAGGGCGAGTTGGTTGACACCTTGCTCAAGGCGGTGCGTGAACGCACACAGCTGGCCGTGCAACGCAACGACTTCAAACTCGACACCGTGCCGGCGCACCTGTTCATGAACTTCCGTGTGGTCGACGAGCATGGCCGCCAGCTTGCCATGGGCCGCCACCTGGCGGCGTTGAAGGCCGAACGGGGCAGCCAGGCGCGCAGCGCGTTCCAGGCGCTGGCCAGCTTGAAGCTCGGCGCCGCCGCACCAGCGCCGGCAGCGCAAGCTTCGGCGCCGGCAAGCGGCGCCCGCGGCGTGGTGGCGCAGGTCAACGGCAAGGCCGCGCCCGCCACGGCGCCCGCGGCTGCCACGGTGGCGCAGGCCTACACGAGCTGGTCGTTCGGCGAACTGCCCGAGCTGCTCGAACTGCGCAAGGGCCAGCAAACACTGATCGGCTTTCCGGCGTTGATCGACAAGGGCGCGCATGTGGAGATCGAGGTTTTCGACGAACCCGGCACCGCCGCGGCGCGCCACCGCGAAGGGCTGCGCCGACTGGTGGCCTTGCAGATCAGGGAGCCGCTGCGCAACCTCGAGAAGAACATTCCCGACTTGCAAAAAATGGCCAGCGCCTTCATGCCGCTGGGCACGCTGGAAGAACTGCGCGCGCAGATCATTGACGTGGCGCTGGAGCGCGCCTTCCTCGGTGAACCTTTGCCCACCACCGAGCCCGCCTTCAAGGCGCGCCTGGAGGAAGGCCGGCCGCGCCTGGTGCTGATCGCCCAGGAAGTGGCGCGCCTGTCTGGCACCGTGCTGGCGGAATTCGCGGCCGCCGCGCGCAAGCTCAAAGACAGCCGCTGCACGCCCGAGGCGGCCGCCGACGTGGTCGCTCAACTGCAGCACCTGTGCAGCAAACGCTTCATCATCACCACGCCGTGGCCGGCGCTGCTGCACCTGCCGCGCTATTTGAGAGCCATCACCCTGCGGCTGGAAAAAATGCGTGCCGACCCCGCGCGCGACGCTACTCGTCTGGCCGAGCTGCGGCCTTTGGAGCAACGCTACCTGCGCCGCCTGGCCGAGCGCCGCGGCAGCGCCGATGCCCGGCTGGACGAGTACCGCTGGCTGCTCGAAGAACTGCGTGTGAGCTACTTCGCGCAAGAGCTGCGCACGCCGCAGCCGGTGAGCGCCAAGCGTTTGGACAAGGCCTGGGAACAGATGTCGCGCTGAGCGCCACTGCGCCAGAATGGGCCCCATATCGGGCAAGGGGGGCAAGGCGATGACGAACTTTTGGCGCGCGTGCGCGATGCGCTGGGTGTGGGCTGCGTTGGCGCTTGGCCTGTGCTCGCTGGTTGCGGCGCAAGATGCCGCGAAGATCCCGGCGGCGAATTTTTACCGGCCCGCCACGCTGCAAAGTGCCAAGCTGTCGCCCGACGGCCAATGGTTGGCACTGGCCACCACCGCCACCAAGAACGGCCGCGTCGGCCTGGGCGTGTTCGACCTCAAGACCTGGGCGGTGCACGGCATGGCGGCGCAGTTTGGCGACGCCGATATTCGCGATTTCTATTGGGTCAACAACGAGCGCCTGGTCTTCAACATTTTCGACCGCGAACTCGGCAGCGGCAACCAGCGCTGGTGGCCGGGGCTGTACAGCGTCAAGCCTGATGGCAGCGAGTTGCGGCAGTTGGTGAAGCTGAGCCATCCC
>JANMYI010000568.1:0-3669 GCA_031381955.1 Burkholderiales bacterium | reverse complement strand
ACCTCGGCCAGGTCCGCGTCATTGCGCAGCAGGTTGAGCGCTTCGCCCAGGCTGCGCGGCAGCTGGAATTCGCCCAGGTAGGCGTCGCCCTTGCACTCGGCTGCAGGCTCGATGCGGTTCTTGATGCCCAGGTAGCCGCAGGCCAGCGTGGCGGCCAAGGCCACGTAGGGGTTGGCATCGGCGCCGATGACGCGGTTTTCAATGCGCCGCGCTGAAGGCTCGGCCACGGGCGAGCGGATGCCCACGGTGCGGTTGTCAGTGCCCCACTGGATGTTGATGGGCGCGGCGGTGAAACGAGCCAGGCGCCTATAACTGTTCACATAAGGCGCGAACAAGGCCATGGCCGAGGGGATGTACTTTTGCAGGCCGCCGATGTACCAGAAGAACTCCTTGGTCGGCGAGCCGTCTTCGTTGCTGAAGATGTTGCCGCCGTCTGAGGTGCGCACCACGCTTTGGTGAATGTGCATGGCGCTGCCGGGCTCGCCGGCAATCGGCTTGGCCATGAAGGTGGCGTACATGTCATGGCGCAAGGCCGCCTCGCGTACCGTGCGCTTGAACAGGAACACCTCATCGGCCAGGCCCAGCGGGTGGGCATGAAAGAAGTTGATCTCCATCTGCCCGGCGCCTAACTCATGGATGAGTGTGTCGACGTTCAGCTCCATCTTTTCGCAGTAGTCGTACACGTCTTCGAACAGCGGGTCGAACTCGTTCACCGCGTCGATGCTGTAGGCCTGGCGTGAGGTTTCACTGCGCCCGCTGCGGCCCACGGGGGGCTTGAGCGGCACATCGGGGTCGGTGTTGCGCGCCACCAGGTAGAACTCGAGTTCGGGCGCGACCACCGGGTTCCAGCCCTCGGCGGCGTACAGGTCGCACACCCGGCGCAGCACCGAACGCGGCGCGAAGGGAATGAGCGTGCCGTGGCGGTCGTAGCAATCGTGGATCACCTGCGCCGTGGGGTCGGTGGCCCAGGGCACGATGCGCGCGGTGGTGGCGTCGGGGCGCAGGTGCATGTCGCGGTCAGTCGGGGCGATCACGTCGTAGTACGGCCCCTCGGCCGGGAATTCGCCCGTCACGCCCATACCCACGATGGCCTCGGGCAGGCGCATGCCGCGGTCTTCGGTGAACTTCTCGCGCGGCAGGATCTTGCCGCGGGCCACGCCGGTCAGATCCGGCACCAGGCACTCGATTTCGGTGACGCGGTGCTGGTTGAACCACTGCTCCAGGTCGCTGAAGGTGAAATCTTGGCGTTGAACCATGGGGACCTTGGGTCAGGCTGCGTTGCGCAGGGCAAGGCGGCGTTGTTGATAGACGCGGCAGGCCTGGCCGAAGGCCTGCAAGAGCTTCATGGAAATGACATTGCCCGCAGCCTGCCATTCCGGGTGCCACTGCACGCACAGGTTAAAACCGGGCGCGCTGGGGAAGGAGCAGGCCTCGATCAGCCCATCGGGCGCGCGGGCCTCTACGCGGGCGCCACCAGCGCCATTCGCCAGGCGGTTCACGGCCTGGGCGTGCACGGAATTGACCTCGAAGCTCACCGCGCCGAGCACCCGTTCCAACACGCCGCCTGGCACCACGGCCACGCTGTGCGCCGGGCCGTACTGAACTTCAGCATCAGACTGTGGCGCCGCGCGGTGGTCAGCATGGCCAGGCAGTTCCTGCACCGCCTGGTGCAGGCTGCCGCCCAGCGCCACGTTCGTTTCCTGTGCGCCGCGGCAGATGGCCAATAACGGAATGCCGCGGGCCAGCACTTGGGGGATGAAGGGCAGGGTGAAGGCGTCGCGTTCGGGGTCGAGCGGCAGCGTTGGGTCGTGCACGTCTTCGCCGAAGTGGCTGGGGTGGACGTTGGCCGCCGCGCCGGTGAGGAACACGCCGTCAGCCAAGTCGAGCAACGCGGCTTGCTCGGCTGCGCTGGCATTGGGCACCACCAGCGGCAACCCGCCGGCCAGGCGAACGGCGTCAACATATTTCTTGCCAGCCATGTGGAACGGGTGCTGGCCGAGCATGCGGTTGCAGCCGGGCAGCAGAACGAGCGGCAGGGTAATGGGGTGGGTCGGCATGTTGCACCTGGCTGGGTTCGCACAATGGAACACACAGTGCACCGAGTGTAGAACCCCTGCCGACAGGGCTCGCCGGGGGTGCTTGACCAGAGCCTCGCCTGCCCGCGGGCAACCATTGATCCCGCAGTCAAGTTCTTCACGCCTTGTTCGGGGAGGGAGGCGAAGTTAGGGGCCCTAATTTGAGGCTTGCGCAAGAGGGGCTTGCCATAGCTTTTGTAAACAGAAGTTCCTATATTTGCCGTGTGTAACCAACCCATTGCAAGAGTTGGTGCACCTGTTGGTTGCGGGTTTCTTCTGCGTGCCGTCCATGCGGCAACGAACATCCGTCAGGAGGCCAATATGAAGGGCAGTGTCCCGTTCGAGCGCCCGCCACCAAAGTGGCACAGGTGGTGCCGCCGCCGTTTCGAGCGCGGGCACTGAGGCAAACACCGCTGTTTGCCTGGAGCGTACAAGTCTTCTCATCAACGCGTCGCCGTGGCCCCTGCGTCACGGTAAAGGGGATGTCATGTCCAAGTCGATTGCACGCCGCTTGCGTGCGTTGTTTACCGCGGCAGTATGGTGCGCGGGGGCGGGAACCGCGCTGGCGGCTGCCGAGCCTGACAGTGTCAGTTTCACACTCGAGGGGTGCCGAAATAACGGCACCATCACCTTGCCCGATGGCAACGGCAAATTCATATGCCCGACTGCTGTTTACACCAGCGGTAACCTGGGCAAAGGCTGGAACGAGCTTGACCTGGTGCCGTATCGCCTCACGGCCAGCACCGGCAACTCGGCGCCGGCAAACCAGACCTATGCCTTGGCGGTAGTAGTTGACAGCATGGATGCGGGCAAGCCCGGCTTCGATGTGTTGTCAACGCTCACGCTGAACGCCGGATTGTCCAGCGCCGGCTGTGTAGCCGCCGGATCGGGGCCGGAGCTATTGGCCAACCCGGGTATCGGCGGCACGCAAGAATCGCGCTACCGCATCATCACCATCCCGCAAATCAAAAACACCACCTGTGTGTATGACTACTACGCGCGCCTGGCGCTGGGTTCGCACTTGTTCCCGGGCTCGTCTTTGCATGCGAACCTGACCAACCAGAACCTGGGCACAGCTGGCATCGGCGCACGCGATGTGTCGATCCCCGTGAAGGAAATTTCACCCCAGGAACTGCGCAAGGACATGTCGGCCACGGCTGACAGCACGGTGCAGTGGGGTTTGACCAAAGAGGCCGATAAATCATCTTTGAATTTCGGCAACGTCTGCAAGGCGCCTGACGGCCCGCTTTCTCAGCAGGTCACTTTCACCGTCAAATGGACGAAGATCGGCACTTCGCCTGGCGGGGTTACGTTCGTCACCCACATCTATGCGAAGAACCCGGCCGCGCGCACCATCACGGTGAACGTGACCGACAAGGTGTACAAGGGCACGACGCAAGCCGTCCTGCTTGACACCTTGAACTCGGGCAATGTCAATGTTCCTGCCAACACCGAGGCCCTGGTGCTGACGCACACCGGGACGCTGGCCAGCAGCGCCGGCGCAGTAGGCGACTTCCTCAACGACGTGGCCACGGCTACATATATCGACTTGGTGACCGGCATTCCAGTGCCTGGCAATACCACGGCCACCGCC
>JANMYI010000563.1:0-3037 GCA_031381955.1 Burkholderiales bacterium | reverse complement strand
GCTTGTCGAGGGCGGTATAGAATAGTGAGAGTCCCTGCGCCGGCTTCTTGACCTGCTCGAGCGGGGTGGTGCGCGCCAGCAGCAGCACGCGTTCGGCGACCTGCGCGGTGGAGATCCAGATCTTCTGGCCGTGCACGAGATAGCGGTTGCCGTCGCGCACCGCGCGGGTCTTGAGCCGGGTCGTGTCGAGGCCGGCATCGGGCTCGGTGACGGCGAAGCAGGCCTTCTCCTCGCCGCGGATCAGGGGCGGCAGGAAGCGCTGCTTCTGCTCATCGGTGCCAAACACCACCACCGGGTTGAGGCCGAAGATGTTCATGTGGATGGCCGAGACGCCGCTCATGCCGGCGCCCGATTCGCTGATGGCCTGCACCACGATTGCCGCTTCCAGAATGCCCAGGCCGGAGCCGCCGTACGCCTCGGGCATGCACACGCCCAACCAGCCGGCGTCGGCGATGGCCTTGTGGAAGTCGAGTGGGAAGCCGCCGTGGCGATCGCGCTCCAGCCAATAGGCGGCGTCGAAGGGCTTGCAGACCTTGAAGATCGCCTCGCGGATCGCTTCTTGCTCCGCTGTCCATGCAAAGTTCATGCTGCTTCTCCCTTCAGTCGAGCTTGAGGCCCAGCGCGTCGACCGTCTTCTTGTAGCGGTCCATCTCGTCCGAGAAAAAGGCGGCGTAGCGCTCGGGCGTGGTGCTGATGGCATAGGCGCCCTGGGCGGCCAGCGTCGCCTTCATCTCAGGGCTGGCCATCGCCTTGGCGATCTCGGCGCCCATGCGCTGCACGATGGCCGCCGGTGTGCGCGCCGGCGCCATCACGCCTTGCCAGGCAGCCGCGTCGATGGGCGAGGAGCCGCCTTCGACCAGCGTCTGCACCTCCGGCAGCACCGACGAGCGCTGGGGCGAAGTGACGAACAGCGGCTTGATGCGCCCGGCCTTGATGAGCGCCAGCGGCGAATTGACGGAGTCGAGCTGGAAGTGGGTGAAGCCGCCGATCAGGCCCTGCAGCGCTTCGCTGCTGCCCTTGTACGGCGCGTGCACCGCGTTCAGCCCGTTGGCCTGCAGGATCATGGCAGCGGCCACATGGGCCAGGTTGCCGGCGCCCGGGCTGCCGTAGTTGAACTTGCCCGGGTTGTTCTTCAACTGCTCGGCCCATTCGCGGAAGTTGTTGGCCGGGAACGTGGCCTCGACGATCAGCACCAGCGGCAACGCCGCCGTGCCGTTGACCGGCACCAACTCCTTGCGCGGGTCGACGATGTTCTTGCTGTACAGCGCCGCGCTCAGCGCCAGCGAGGAGCTGTTGTACAGAAAGGTGTAGCCGTCGGGGTTGGCGCGTGCCACCGCGCTGGCTGCGATGTTGCCGTTGGCACCGGGGCGGTTGTCGACAACGACTTGCTGCTTGAGCTGGTCGGACAGGCGCAGCGCCAGGGCGCGCGCCACCAGGTCGTTGGGCCCGCCGGGGGGAAAGCCCAGCAGCAGCTGGATCGGCCGGCTCGGCCAGTCGGCCTGGCCCCAGGCGAACGTGCTGAGAGCGGCGCCGAAGCTTGCGCCAAGGCTTGCACAGATGACCGAGCGGCGATGGATCTTGTTCATCAGAAAGTCTCCTGGTTGGCGTTTTGCATGATGGCTCCCGATGCCAGGAGCGTTTCGATCTGCGGGCCACTCAGCCCGGCTTGTGCCAGCACCTCGACGGTGTGCTGGCCCAGGCGCGGCGGCAGCGTGGGCTGAGCCCTGGCGCCATTGAACTTCAGGGGCGCCGCCGGCGTGACCAGGGTGCCCATGGCCGGGTCGTCCAGGGTCGTGAAGAAGCCAGTCTGCGCCAGTTGCGGATCGCGTTCCAGGTCGGCCAGCCGGTTGTACGGCGCCGCCGGGATGTCCAGCCGCTCGCAGGCCGCCAGCCATTGCGCGGTGGAGCGCTCGGCCACACAGGCCGCGAGTTCGGCATACAGCGCGTCGATGTTCTGCGTGCGCGCCGCCATGCCCTGGAAGCGCGCATCCACCATCACCTCGGGCCGGCCCGCTTCAGTGAAGAACTTGCGCCAGTGCGGGTCGGAATACGGCACGATGCAGACATGGCCGTCGCGGGTTCGGTATGGCCGCCGCCACACGCTTAGCATGCGCGAATAGCCGGCTTCGCCCAGTGGCGGGCGGAAGTGCTGGCCGTAGAAGTGCTCAACCAGGGTGAAGTTAACCATCGCTTCGAGCATGGGCATCTCGACGGTGCTGCCCAGCCCGCTCTGGCCGCGTGCCACCAGGGCGATCAGGATGGCCTGCGTGGCGTACAGCGCGCAGGCCTTGTCGCAGATGACGGTGGGCAGGTAGGCCGGCTCGCCCCCCTGCAGCTCGCTCAGCGAGGCCAGGCCGCACAGGCCCTGGATGATGTCGTCGTAGGCCGGGCGGCCGGCATAGGGGCCGCCTTCGGCAAAGCCGTGCACCGCCACCACCACCAGCCGCGGGTTGCGCGCGCGCAGCACGTCGGGCGCCAGGCCCAGGGCCTGCATCTTCTGCGGCCGCATGCTGTAGACCAGCACGTCGGCGCCATCGATCAGCAGCATCAAGACTTCACGCGCCGCGGCCTGTTTCAGGTCGAGCACCACACTGCGCTTGCTGCGGTTGGCGCCGATGAAGGTGGCGGCCATGCCCGGCTCCAGGGCCGGGCCCGTGGCACGGGTCGAGTCGCCACCGGGCGATTCGATCTTGACGATGTCGGCGCCGTAGTCGCCCAGCATCTGCGTGGCATACGGGCCGAGCATGACCGTGGTCATGTCCAGGATGCGGATGCCGGCCAGGGGCCTGGCAGCGGCGGCGGCGGGGGTGTTGTTCACGCCGCAGCGCCTTCGAGGTAGGGCGCGGCCTTGCACGGCACCGACAGCACCAGCAGTTGCGCGCCACCGTGGCCGGCCTGGGCCGCCGGCATCGGTTCGTCGCAGGTGGCATACAGCTGTTCCCAGTGGCCGAGCGTGTGCCCGGCAGCGCACAGGGTGCCTGCCAGCACGAACAGGAACTGGCCCTGGCTGCCTGGCGGATGGGCGCAAGACCAGGGC
>JANMYI010000556.1:0-2815 GCA_031381955.1 Burkholderiales bacterium | reverse complement strand
CCGGGCAAGATCGTTGCCGGCCAGGTGCTGTGGCAGGGCCGCGACCTGGTGCCGTTAACGAATGACGAAATGCGGCGCATCCGCGCGAAAGAAATCGCCATCGTCTTCCAGGAGCCGATGACCAGCCTGAACCCGGTGTACGCCATTGGCGACCAGATCGCCGAGAGCGTGATGCTGCATGAGCAGGTGTCGCGCAAGGAGGCCATGAACCGGGCCATCGAGATGCTCAAGCTGGTGAACATTCCATCGCCAGAGCGACGCATCAACGACTACCCGCACCAGTTCAGTGGCGGCATGCGCCAGCGCGTGATGATCGCCATCGCGCTGGCGTGCAACCCGAAGCTGTTGATCGCCGACGAACCCACCACGGCGCTCGACGTCACCATCCAGGCGCAGATTCTCGACCTGCTGGCCGAGTTGAAAGGCCGCCTGGGCATGGCGGTGATGCTCATCACGCATGCCATGGGCGTGGTGGCCGAAGTGGCGCAAAAAGTGGTGGTCATGTATGCCGGCAAGGTGGTGGAAGAAGCCACGGTGGAAGAACTCTTTGCCCACCCGCGGCACCCCTACACGCAGGGCTTGATCCGCTCCATTCCGCGCATCGACCTGGCGGCGCTGCACAAGACGCGCCTTGAAACCATTCCCGGCACCGTGCCCAAGCTCATCGACCCGCCCGAGGGTTGCCGCTTCGCGGCGCGCTGCAGGCTGGCCATTCCTTCGTGCAGCAGTGCGACGCCGCCGCTGAGAATGATTGCGCCAGGCCACAAAGTGGCTTGCTTCCTGGCTGAGGCCACGGCGTGAGCGCGCACGGCCGCCCGAAGGGCGAACCCCTGAATGCGAAGCATGAAGGTACCCCATTGAGCGCGCAGCACGAAGGTCTTCCCATGACCGAACCCATCCTCAAGGTCAAGAACCTGGTCAAGCACTTCCCCATCCGGGGCGGCTTGTTGCAGCGCGAAGTCGAACGCGTGCATGCCGTCGATGGCGTGAGCTTCGAGCTGCAGGCCGGTGAAACGCTGGGCGTGGTGGGCGAGAGCGGCTGCGGCAAGAGCACCACGGGGCGCTGCATCCTGCGCTTGATCGAGCCCACGTCCGGCGAGGTCTGGTTCGAGGGCCGCAACGTCACCACCGCGCCGCGCGACGAGCTGCGCGCGCTGGCGCGCGACATGCAGATCATTTTTCAAGACCCCTACGCCAGCTTGAACCCGCGCATGACCGTGGGCGCCATCGTCGGTGAAGCGCTCACCATCCACAAGCTGGCACCCACGCGCGCCGCGTATGACGCGCGCATCGTTGACTTGCTTGAAACGGTAGGCCTGAGCGCCGACCACATGCGGCGCTACCCGCATGAGTTTTCCGGTGGCCAGCGCCAGCGCATCGGCATTGCGCGCGCGCTGGCGGTGAGCCCCAAGCTGGTGGTGTGCGACGAAGCGGTGAGCGCGCTCGATGTCTCCATCCAGGCCCAGGTGATCAACCTGCTGGAAGACCTGCAACAACAGTTCAACCTGACCTACATCTTCATCGCCCACGACCTGAGCGTGGTGGAACACATTTCAGACCGCGTGGCCGTGATGTACCTGGGCCGCATCGTTGAAATATCGCCCGCCCGCGACCTGTACGTGGCGCCCAAACATCCGTATACACAGGCCTTGCTGTCGGCGGTGCCGATTCCCGACCCCACGGTGAAGCGCCAGCGCATCGTGTTGCAGGGCGACGTGCCCAATCCGATCAACCCGCCGCAGGGCTGCCACTTCCACCCACGCTGCCCGCGCGCCGAGGCGCGTTGCAAGGTGGAAGCACCGGTGCTGCGCGACATGGGCCCAGGCCGAATGGCGGCCTGCCACTTCGCGTGAAACGCAAGACGCAATTGCTGGTCACGCCGGTGGGCGGCCAGAAGCTGCGCCCCGAGCAAAAGCGCTTCAACCTGCTGCTGGCGCGCATCGACAAAAAGCCCGCGCCCGCCTGGCGCAGTGGCAGGAGCAGGTGCCGTTGTTTGCGCAGGCCTACACCGCGCGCGTTGAGCCGCTGCGCGACGAGATGCGCCGCGTGCGCGCCGCGTTCCTGGCCGAGCTTGACGCTGCACATGCTCGCGGCGGCTTGAACAAGACCGAAGCCGCGACCTTGAGCGAACTGATCTGCGACATCGCCGAGGCCATGATCCGCAAGCTGGCCAGCGCCTTGCACCCCGACCGGGCCACCGATGCCGCCGACCAGGCCGAAAAAACCGCTTACATGCAGCGCGTGAACCAGGCCTATGCCGCAGGCGACCTGCTGGCGCTGATGCAGTTGCAGCTTGAAATCGAACAGGTGGACCGCAGCCAGATAACCGCTGCGCCGCCCGAGCGCGTGCGCCGCTTCAACAAGCTGTTGGCCGAACAGCTTGAAGAGATCGAAGAAGAGATCGTGGCGCGCGAGATGCACCTGTGCATGCACTACGGCTTGGTGCAGGAGTGGCGGCTGAACCCCATGCGCCTGAATGACTTGATCGATGGGCAGGTGCAGGAATTCGAAGTCGGCCTGTTCCAGATCAACCGCGACCGCGCCGCGCTGGGCGATCAGGCCGGATTCAAGCATTGGCTCAAGCAGGTGCGCCGCGAGCGGCAGGCCGATTTTTTCTGAGCCCGGCCCAAGCCTGAGGAACTTTGCCGACCGAGATTCATGCGCATGAATCCGGTATGGCTTTCAACGGTGGGGCCTTGGGCGTGAACGTGCTGCATTTGTTACGCGAAGCACCCCGGTTTGGGCGTCCAGGCGGTTAGCTTTTGGTGGAAGTGGGGCAAGGACAGGGACAATCAGTGCACCAACGCCTGAGCAT
>JANMYI010000555.1:0-4244 GCA_031381955.1 Burkholderiales bacterium | reverse complement strand
CAGCTACCAACTACTCAATCCGCTTGAACAAAGCCTGCATGTCCTCGATCGAAATCACGCGGTCGGTTTCGATCTTGCCGCCGGTGATCTTCCACACCAGGGCCGGGCCGGTGACGTCGCCGTTGGCGTCGAACTCGATCGGGCCGGTGGCGCCGTGGTACTTGATCGCTCGGCCGGCCTTGATCAGCTCGATGGCTTTCTTGAACTCGGCTGGGCCGGTGCCCACCGTGGCGCCGCCGACGGCATGCACTTGGCGGATGGCATCGCGGATGGACGGCCCAGTAAGGTCTTTGGCGATGTTCATGGCCAGGCCCAGCACCATCACGGCGTCGTACTGCGTGTGCACGCCGGGGCCCTTGCTGTCGGTCTTGAACTTGTCGTCGAAAGCCTTGTTGAAGGCGTCAACGTGCGGGCCGGCGACCTGGGCGTTGTCCATGCCGAAGAAGTCTTCAACAAACGTGGCGCCCACGCCGTTCACGAAATCTAGCGTGCGCATCGAGTTGTTCAGCGCCACCTTGCGCGGGCCACCGAGCGACAGCCATTCGCGCACGATGGTCACCGCGTCTTTCGGGAAGCCGATCAGCAGCAACGATTCGGGCTTGCCCGCCAGCGCGCGGCTCACTTCAGCCCGGTAGCTGGTCTGGTTGTCGTTGTATGGCACCTCCACAGCCACGTCGCCGCCCAGCTTGCCCATCGCGGCTTTGTAGAAGCCGAGCATGTCTTTGCCGAAATCGGTGTTGACATAAATGATGGCCGTCTTCTTGAAGCCGCGGCGCGTGGTTTCAGACGCCGTGGCATAGGCCTGGGTCTTGCTGGTGGGAATGGTGCGGAAGAAGTAGCCGCCGCTGCGCCCATCGAGCGTGAAGGGGCTGGCGGTGGAGCAGCACGTCACCTGCACCACCTTCGAAGGCGCCGTCACCGCGGCGATGATGGGGCCGGTGACGCCCGATGAAATGGTGCCGGTGAAGGCCGCCACCTTCTCCACTTCAACCAGGTACTTGGCGGCGTCAACGCCCACGGTGGGTTGGCCTTGATCGTCACGCAAGATGAACTCCACCGGGCAGCCCTTGATGCCGCCGCCAGCATTGATGTGCTCGAAAGCCAGCTCGGCGGCCTGGGCAATTTTCTTGGTGATGGGCGCCATGGAACCGGTGAGCGGCAGCACGCCGCCCACCTTCACCGGGCAGGTGGTCTGCCCGGTGGCGGCGCCGGCAAACAGCAGGGCCGCTGTGGCTGCGAAGACGCGCAGCGGGCGCGAAAGGTGCGTTGCAAACATCGTGAGGACTCCTCGGGGTTGGATTCAGTAAACGAGCTTATTCGCTGGCGTGGCGCGAGACAACGGCTTCTTCCCCAATCAGCCCGCGCGGGCGCAACAGCAGCATCAGCACCAGCGCCAGGCCGATCAAGATGACTTGCAGCGCAGCGCCTTGCGCCGCCAGGGCCGGCCGCAGCAGCTTGGTGACGGCGATGCCGGACAGCGTCCAGATGCCCCAGACCACCAACGCACCCAGCAGCGCGCCACGGTTGTTGCCGCTGCCGCCCACGATGAGCATGGCCCAGGCCTGGAAGGTGAGGATGGGCAGAAAGTCGAACGGGCTGACAAAGCCGATGAAGCCCACGTAGAGCGCGCCGGCCAGGCCCATCAACGTGGAGCCGATGATGAAGGCCTGCAGGCGCAGCGCGCGCGCGTCCTTGCCCAAGGCGACGGCCGCCAATTCATCTTCACGAATGGCGCGCAGCACGCGGCCCCAGGGCGAGCGCAAGATGCGCTCCAGGCCGATGTAGACCAGCGCCACGATGCCCGCCAGCAGCAGCAAATAGGCCAGGTTGAAGCTGGCCGGTGTGGTGAACCAGTCGGCCAGCGGGCGGCCCAGCTTGGTCAGGCCATTCGGGCCGCCGGTGAGTTCCTGCCAGTTCAGCGTCACCAGTTGAATCGTCACCGCAATGCCGAAGGAGGTGATGGCCAGGTAGTCGCCGCGCAGGCGTACCGTCACCGCGCCGATCAGCCAGGCCGCTGCCGCGGTGGCGGCCATCGCGGCGAGCAGGCCGAGTGTCCAGTGCAAACCAAAGTTAGCCATCAAGCCGGGCTGCGGCGCGGCGGTGACCAGGGCAAAGGCATAGCCGCCGATGGCATAAAACCCCACCACGCCGGCGTTGAACAAACCAGTGAAACCCCATTGCAGATTCAGCCCGAGCGTGACGAGGCACAGGATCAACACCACGCAAAGAAAGAACACCGCGTAAGAGGCGATTCCGCTCATCGCTCGCCCTCGCGCCGTTCGCCGAACAGCCCTTGCGGGCGCAACACCAGCACCAGCAGCAGCAGGCCGAAGGACATGGCTTGCTTGTAGCCCGGGCTCACCCACAGCAGCATCACGTTCTCGGCCAGGCCCACGGCCAGGCCGCCCACCACGGCGCCGGCCAGGCTGCCAATGCCGCCCAGGATGGCCGCTGCAAACAGGGCCAGCAACAGGCTGCCGCCGATGTCGGCATTGAGCTGCGGTGTCAGCCCGACGAACACACCGGCCAGCGCCGCCAGGCCGCCGCCGATGAACCAGGTGGCGCGAATCACGCCTTCCACTTCCATGCCGCAGGCCTGCGCCAGCGCCGGGTTCTCCG
Organism: Burkholderiales bacterium; assembly: GCA_031381955.1. GTDB lineage: Bacteria > Pseudomonadota > Gammaproteobacteria > Burkholderiales > Burkholderiaceae_C > Rubrivivax. The sequence goes on along the minus strand of JANMYI010000555.1, from coordinate 1,625 downwards.
CCGTGGCGCGCATGGCAATGCCGGTGCGGCTGTGCGCCAGGTACAGGTGCAAGGCCAGCACGATCAGCAAGGTGAGCAGCAGGATGAAGATTTGATCGGGCAGGATGCGCACGCCGGGCAGCATCTCAACGGTCATCTGCAATTCGCGTGTGTAGAAGCGCGACTCATGGCCCCATAACAGCACAATCAAGTGGCGCAGCACCAACCCGATGCCGAACGAGGCAAATACCATCGTCAAATGGTGCGCGCCGCTGCGGCGCAGGCGGCGAAAAGCTAAAGCGTCGATCAACCAGGCCAATGCGCCGGTGGCAACGGCCGCGGCCAGCGCGGCCAGCAACAGTGGCCAGCCGAATGACAAGCCTGCCGTTGGGCTGCCCGCGCCGATGAAGCCCACTACCAGCAGCGTGAGGTAGCCGCCCCAGGTCAACAACTCGGCATGCGCGAAGTTGGCGAAACGCATGATCTGCATGGTGAACGACACGCCAATGGCACCCAGTGCAATCACTGCGCCGGTGAACACACCGTCAGCCAGCGCTTGCGCGATCATGGTGCCACCCCGCGTGTGGCCACTGCCGCCATGCCGCCCAGAAAGGCCGCCGCCACGGCCGGGCTGTTCAGCAAATCCTGCGCCGCACCTTGCACGCGGTTGCGGCCCTCGGCCAGCACATAGCCGCGGTGGGATTGGCGCAGCGCACCCTTGGCGTTCTGTTCCACCATCAACACCGCCACGCCCTGCGCGGCCAGTTCGCGCACGCGCTTGAACACTTCATCCACCAACAAGGGTGACAAGCCCGCGCTGGGTTCGTCCAGCACGATCAGCGCCGGGTCGGTCATCAAGGCGCGCGCGATGGCCAGCATCTGCCGCTGCCCGCCCGACAAGGTGCGCGCCCGCTCCTTGCGCTTTTCAGCCAGCAGCGGGAACAGGGCATAGGCGCGTTCCTGCCGCGCCGCCAGCTCGCCCTTGGTGCTGCCGGCCAGCAGGTGGCCACCGGCGCGCAGGTTGTCGGCAATGGTCAGGGTGGTGAAGACGTTGGCGGTTTGCGGCACGAAGCCCACACCGGCCGCCACCACCTGGTGCGTGGGCAGGGCGGTGATGTCGCGCCCGGCCAATCGGATGACCCCGCTTTCAACCTGCACCAGGCCCATGATGGCCTTGAGCAAGGTGCTCTTGCCCGCACCGTTGGGGCCGATGATGCTGACCACTTCGCGCGCACGCAGTTCGATGTTGATGCCATGCACGATGGGCAGGCCGGGCACATAGCCGGCCACCAGGTCTTGCACGCTCAACAAGGGCGGCAGCAAGGGCGGTAGCAGCGCTGGTGAATCTGCACTCACGCCGGCACCTCGCCCAGATAAGCATCAAGCACGCGCTGGTCGTTGCGCACCTCATCAGCGCTGCCCTGTGTGACCACTTGCCCTTGCATCATCACGATGATGGGTTGGCACAGGCTCATCACCAGGTCCATGTTGTGCTCGATCACCAGGAACGCGATGCCGCTGCGGTGCAGGGCGACGATGCGCTCGACCAGCGTCTCCAGCAGCGCCGGGTTCACGCCGGCAGCGGGTTCATCCAGCAAGATCAGCCTGGGCTCGATCATCAACACCCGCGCCAGTTCCAGCAGCTT
>JANMYI010000477.1:0-5740 GCA_031381955.1 Burkholderiales bacterium | reverse complement strand
CGCAATCTCGTCGCTCACGCCACGTGGCGCCAGCAGGCCGAACCAGACCACGCTTGAAAAGCCCGGCACGTCTTCGGCGATGGCCGGCAGGCCGGGCAGCACCTCGGTGCGCTGCGGCGTGGCCACGGCCAGGTAACGAATCTTGCCGGCCTGCACCATGGCCGCGCCATCGAGCCCGGTCACAAACGCCATGTGCACCTGGCCGCCGGCAAAGGCCGTGACCAGCGGCGCGCCGCCGGCATACGGAATGTGCTGGAACTTCGTTCCCGCCAGCTCGTTGAAGGCCTCGCTGGTGAGGTGCGAGCTGCCGCCGATGCCGGTGGAGCCGTAGTTCAACTGCGTGCCTTGGGTCTTGGCCCAGGCGACGAAGTCCTTCACTGTCTGGTGCGGGCTGTCGGCCGCCACGGCCAGGATCAACGGCACGTTCACCACGGTGGAAAGCGGCCTGAAGTCTTTCAGCACGTCGTACGGCAATTTGCGCAGCAGCGCGGCGGTGGCGCTGGGCCCGCTGTTGCCAAAGACCAGCGTGTAGCCATCGGGCGCGGCCTTGGCCACGGCGTCGGTGCCCAGGCTGCCGCCGGCACCGGGCTTGTTGTCGATGATCACCGTCTGGCCCAGCAACTCCTGCAAGGGCTGTTGCAAGGCACGGGCGAGCTGGTCGGTGGTGCCGCCGGCCGGGTAGGGCACCACGATGTGGATGGGTTTGCTGGGGTAGGCATCCTGGGCACAGGCCGGCGCCAGCGCGGCGCCTAACACGGTGATGCAGGCGACAAGTAGATGGCTGGGCTTCAGCATGGGTTGGCTTTCATTGCAGGATGAAGTGGGCCGCGCGCTCGCCGATCATCATCGCCGGCGCGCTGGTGTTGCCACCGATCAAGGTCGGCATGATCGATGCATCGGCCACGCGCAGGCCTTGCAGGCCGTGCACGCGCAACTGCGCATCCACCACCGCGCTGGCGTCAGCCGCCGGGCCCATCTTGCAACTGCCCACCGGGTGGTAAGTGGTGGCCACGCGCTCGCGGATGTAACGTTCCAGGTCAGCCTCGCTGGCCACGCCCGTGCCGGGTAGCACCTCGGCACCGGACAGCGCGGCCAGCGCCGGGCTGGTGATGATGCGGCGCGCCTCACCCAAGGCGCGTTTCAGGGTGTCCACATCGTCAAGGTGTTCCAGGAAGTTGGGTTGCAGCACCGGCCTGGCCGCGGGGTCGTTGCTGGCCAGCGCCACGCTGCCGCGGCTGTGCGGGCGCAGCACGGCCATGTGCAGGTAGTAGCCGTGCTGGCGCGGCAGCGTGCGCGGGTTGTCTTTCATGCCCACCATGAAGGTGTACTGCACATCGGGGCGTTGCAAACCGGGCAGCGTGCGGATGAAGCCGCCGGCCTCGGCTGCGTTCGATGCCAGCATGCCGCTGCGGTTGACCGCGTAGCGCAGCGGCGCCAGCGCCACGCGCGGCGCGGTGCGCCAGCTCAAGGCATACGACTGCGCGCCGGGGTTGAGCATGCCGATCGACACGGTGGGGTGGTCTTGCAGGTTCTGGCCCACACCGGGCAGGTCGTGCTGCACGGCAATGTCGTGCTCACGCAAATGCGCCGCCGCACCAATGCCCGACAGCAGCAGCAATTGCGGTGAGTTCACCGTGCCGGCACAGACGATCACTTCGCTGGCCGCATCAAGCTCCACGCGCTGGCCGCCGCGGCGCAAGGTGATGCCCACTGCGCGCGTACCTTGCAGCCGGATGCGTTCCACCAAGGCGCCTGTCAACACGGTGAGGTTGGGCCGGTGCAGCACCGGGTGCAGGAAGGCGCGCGAACTGCTCCAGCGCACGCCCTGGCGCTGGTTCAAATCAAAGATGCCGAAGCCGTCTTGCTGCGCGCCGTTGAAGTCGTCATTGCGCGCATGGCCGGCCTGCACGGCGGCGTTGACGAAGGCATGCGCCAACGGGTTGCTCTGCGCCGGCCGCTGCACCCACAGCTCGCCTTGCGCGCCGTGCCAGGGTGACGCGCCGCGGTCGTAGCGCTCGTGGCGGGTGAAGAAGGGCAGCACGTCGGCATGGCCCCAGCCGGGGTTGCCCATTGCGGCCCAGTCGTCATAGTCGAGCCGGTGGCCGCGCATGTAGACCGTGCCGTTCACCGAGGTGCTGCCGCCCAGCAGCTTGCCGCGCGGGCAAGGGATGCTGCGGTTCAGCACCCCTGGCCCGCCGGTGAATTCGTGCTGCCAGTTGGTAGCGGCATGCGGCAGCAGGAAGATGTTGCCCATGGGCAGCGTGGTCTTGAGGTTCAGTGGGAAGTGCCGATCAGACGGCCCGGCCTCGATCAGTGCCACGCGGCAGTTGGCGTCAGCCGACAAGCGGTTGGCCAGCACGCAACCGGCGGCGCCGGCGCCAACGATGATGAAGTCAAAACCAGTGGGCATGGCAGTCACGGGGGAAGATTCTTCCAGGCTTGGGCACGGCGCATGCACGTACGCCGCCACGCAGCATGGGCCCGCGCAGCCGGCGCGGGCAAGGCAGGTCGCCGCACATCAGGTGTGAATGGCGCGCAGGGCGCAGGGCGGCGGGCGCCAGCCGGTGTTGACGTGTTTCGCAGGTTTTCGGCGAGGCTGCCCGCGGGCTTGACCTGCCAGCGGCCCATTCGAAGGCATCATGTTGCCTTGGTTGGCCGTGGCCACCCCTCACCACACACCAGGAGACTTCGATGACCCGTTCACTCCTTCGCCGCGGCCTGTTGGCGGCCGCTGCCGCATTGGCCGTGGCCTGCGTGGCGCCGGCCTGGGCGCAGACCAAGGTGCTGCTGCGCATTTCAACGCCCGCTGTGCCCGACGACTGGCACGGCAAGATGTGGACGGTGTTCAAGGAGGCGCTGGACAAGTCCGCCCCCAGCGAGTTCGACGTGCAGATCAACCTGAACGCCACGCTGTTCAAGCAGGGTACCGAACCCGCGGCCATGGCGCGCGGCAACCTGGAGCTGTCGTCCATCTCGGCCTTCGACATCGCCAAACTGGTGCCGGAGTTTTCGATCTTCACTGCGGGCTATGTGATCCGCGACCCGCAGCACCAGCGCAAGGTGTTCGACGGCCCGATCGGCCAGGAGCTGTTCAAGCTGGCCACTGAAAAGATGGACGTCACCTTGCTCACCCCCATCTACCTGGGCACGCGCCAGATCAACCTGCGCGACGTGCGCAACGTGCGCACACCGGCTGATCTGAAAGGTTTGAAGCTGCGCATGCCAGGCAGCAAGGAGTGGTTGTTCCTGGGCGAAGCACTCGGCGCCACCGCCACGCCGCTGGCCTTTGGCGAGGTCTACCTGGGGCTGAAGACCGGCACCATCGACGGCCAGGACAACCCGCTGCCCACCGTGCGCGCGGCCAAGTTCTATGAGGTGACGAAGCAGCTCGTGCTGACCAACCATTTGGTCGATGGCATCTTCATCGCCATTTCAGACAAAGCCTGGAAGGCGATGACGCCGGCGCAGCGCCAGAAGGTGCAAGCGGCGTCCGATGCCGCGGCGGCCTTCAACAACGAAGGCCGCATGAAGGAAGAGTCGCAGATCGTCGACTTCTTCAAGGCGCAAGGCCTGACCGTCACCACGCCCGATGTCGACGCCTTCCGAAAGGCCGTGCAAGCCGCCTACGCGGCCAGCGACATGGCCAAGGCCTGGCCCGCCGGCATGCTTGAGCGCATCAACAACACCAAGTAGATGCTGCGCCGCTTGCAACGCAGCGCCAACGCGGTTGGCGTGGGCTTGTTCAGCGCCTTGTTCGCCGTGTTCATGGTGCAGATCGTGGCGCGCTTCGTCTTCAACCGGCCGCTGCCGTGGACGGATGAGCTGGCGGTGATGCTCTATGTGTGGGTCATCCTCTGGGCCGCCGCCTTCATCGTGCCCGAGCGCGAACACGTGATGTTCGACCTGGTGTGGAACGCTGCGAGCCGGCGCACGCGCCTGTGCATGCGCGTGTTAGGCCACGCGATGATCGGTGGCCTGGCCGCCTGGGCGCTGCCGGCGTGTTGGGACTATGTTCACTTCATGCGCCGTGAAGGCACACCGGTGCTGGGTGTGCCCTTCATGTGGGTCTTCCTGCCCTTCGTGTTGCTGCTGGCGGCGCTGGTCGTGCGCAGCCTGAACGGCATCTGGCGCGCCTGGCATGGGCGCGATCTGGAAGACGCCGGGTTGCCCGCCGCATGACAAACGCCCTGTGGGCCCTGGGCGGCGTGCTGCTGGCCGGCATGCTGCTGCGCATGCCCATCGGCTTTTCCATGATCGCCAGCGGCATTGCCTACCTCATCGTCAAGCAGCAAGACCTTGGCCTGGCCGCCGAGCAGGTGTGCAACGGCCTGTACAACAGCTATGTGCTGCTGGCCGTGCCAATGTTCGTGCTGGCCGCCAACTTGATGAATGCGGGCACGGTGAGCGAGCGGCTGTTCGACTTCTGCCACATCCTGGTGGGTCGCATGCGCGGCGGCCTGGCGCAGGTGGATATCTTGGTGAGTGTGATCTTCTCGGGCATGAGCGGCAGCGCCATCGCCGACGCTGCCGGCCCCGGCCTGGTGACGATCAAGCAGATGCTGAAGAAGCCCGAATATTCGCGCGGCTTTGCCGGCGCCGTGGTGGTGGCCAGCGCCACGCTGGGGCCGATCATTCCGCCGTCCATTCCAATGGTTATTTATGGCATGGTGTCGGGTGCCTCGGTGGGCGCGCTGTTCCTGGGTGGCGTGGTGCCCGGTGTGTTGATGGCGTTGTTGATGATGGCGGTGGTGCAGGTGATTGCGGTGCGCCGCAACATGCCGCGCGAGGCGCCGGTGCCTCTGCGCGAATGGCCGCGGGTCATTTACCGCGGTGGCTTGCCGCTGTCCATGCCCGTGGTGCTGCTGGGGGGCATTTACTCGGGCGTGTTCACGCCCACTGAAGCGGCTGCGGTGGCGGCCTGCCATGCGCTCATCTTGTCCACACTGGTGTACCGGGCGCTGACCTGGCAGCGCCTGGCCGGCGTGGTGCTTGAATCAGCGCGCTCGAGTGCGGTGATCACCTTGATCCTGGCTGGCTCGTTCCTGCTCAACTACGCCTTCACGGCCGAGGGCGTGCCGCAGGCCATGGCGCAGTGGGTGGATGCGCTGCACCTGTCGCCGGTGCAGTTTCTGCTGCTGGTGAACGTGATGTTCCTGGTGCTGGGCTGCTTCCTTGATGTGTCGGTGCTGCTGCTGGTCTTCGTGCCCATGCTGCTGCCGGCGGTGAAACTGCTGGGCATCGACCTGGTTCACTTCGGCGTGCTGGTGGTGCTGAACATGATGATCGGCCTGATCCACCCACCGTTCGGAATGCTGTTGTTCGTGACCAAGGCGCTGACCGGCATTCCCATCGGCGAAATGGTCAAAGAGGGCTGGCCCTTCCTCGTGATGCTGCTGTTGCTGCTGCTGGCCATGACCCTGTTCCCGCAGATCGTGCTGTGGTTGCCGCAGACGATGGGGTATGGGAAGGGTTGAGTGTGGTTCGCTCGCCTGGGCCGTCTTTCGGCTCGAAACTGCGCGGCGCGGTAGCAGGCGGAGCGGGATCAGGCCGGCAGGGCGCGCTGCTACGCTCGTGCTCGGGCCAGAGGCCCGAGCGTTCGCCAGGCACAAACAGTCCACTGGACTGTTTGTGTCCGGGCTCACTCCCCCGTCCCGGGCTGCGCCCGCCTCTCCTCCTTTACTTCGCTCCGTCAGCCACCCGGCGTCCTTGGCGTGGGGCGCTGGTATGCATCGGTCGAGGG
>JANMYI010000470.1:0-2884 GCA_031381955.1 Burkholderiales bacterium | reverse complement strand
CAAGCCGGCCGAAGGGGCTCCGGTCAAGCAGGCCGAGATTAAGGCCGCACCAGCAGCCAAGCCCACTGCCGCTGCGGCTGCCGCCTCAGGCGCCAAGAAGTAAGGCGCTGGCGCTTTGAGCACGGTGGCTGCGCCACTTTGCTCTACCCCCGCGGCCGGCGTATGCCGACGGCCAGAGGGCACGCTCAAACGCTGCTGTGAAGGGCCCCGTCTAGCGGGGCCCTTTGCATTTCCCAGCCGAAGAAGCTCAGCACTTCCGTGCGCCGCGCCAGCGTGTCGGCCTGGCCCAGCGCCATCAGCTCGCGCGTGTACGAGCTTTCGAACAACAGGTAGCTGGCCAGGGCGGCGCCGCTCGCATCACGCCCACGCCCGCTCACGCCCACGCCGCGCAACAGTGCGCGCACCGGCACCGACAGCTCGCCGATGTGCTTGGCGGCGATGTCGTCCAGGCGCTGCGAGGGCGCGATCACCAAGGCCTGCACGGTGCGCAAGGGCGTGGCCAAACGGGCGTCTTGCGGCAACAAGGCCAGAGTTCGGTTGATGCGCTGCATGCGTTCCACATCCACCGCCAGAGCATCCAGGAAGATGCCCGCCAGCGAGTGCCCGGCAATCTGCGCCAAGCTCGGGTAGCCGGTGTTGGGCGCCAGGCGCCCCGGCGGCTCGTGCATGCGCCCTGCGCCGATGATGAGCACGCGCTGCGCACCCAGGTGAATGGCCGGCGAGATGGGGGCCGTTTGACGCATGGAGCCATCGCCAAACCACTGCGTGGCCTGACCCGCCGGCAACTCACTGGCCGGGAAGACGAAGGGTATGGCCGATGACGCCAACAAGTGCGCATGGCTCAGGTTCGTGCTCAGCGCCACGCGCTGCGAGCGCACCCAAGGCGCCAAAGGTGCGGCTGATTCGTAGAAGGTGACATGCTCGCCCGAGGTGTAGCTGGAGGCAGTGACCGCCAAGGCTTGCAGATGGCGCCCACGCAGCATGCGCGGCAGCCGTTCGAACGGCACCATTTCGTGCAACAACAGCGCCAGCGGCGAGTTGTCCAGCAACGAGCGTGGCCGCGCCCGGCGCCAGCGCGCGATGACCCAGCCGATGGAGAGCATGGTTAGCCACTGCGCCCCGCTGCGAATCACGCCCAGCGAGTCGGCGCGGTAAACCTGGTCGGCGCGGAAGTTTTCCCACACCTGGGCCATGCCTTGCACGGCGGCGTCGAACTGGTCGGCATTGCAGGCCAGGGCCGCGGCGTTGACGGCACCGGCCGAGGTGCCGCACATCACGCCAAAGGGGTTGCGACGTTGCGCCGTGCCCGGGCTGGCTTCACGGCGCAGTTGCGCAATGGCACGCAGCACGCCCACTTGGTAGGCCGCGCGCGCGCCGCCGCCGCTGAGCACCAGGCCGGTCAGCGGGGTCTCATGCATGCGGGTGGCGGGCTCTCAATCCTTGTGGCCACGGCCGTGGCCTTTAGCGTGGCCGTTGCCGTGGCCACGCTCGCCGTGCTCGTTGCCGTGCCCAGCCTGGCCGTGTTGCCCCCGGTGGCCGGCCATCACATGCTGTTGGTACCACTGATCTTGCACGAAGTAGACCGGCCTGCCACAGGCCTGGTAGCGCTGGCAATGCTTGCCCCAATGCTTCTGGTGGCCGGGCGGCACCCACAGGTACACCGGCTCGATGGGCCGCGCATGCACGACACGCGGCGCGTACACCACCACCGGCTGCGCCACCACCACGGCAGGCTGCGGGAAGCGGCCGATGTCGATGCGGCCGTACACGCCGGGTTGGCTGATCTGCACCGACACGCCCACATCGGCGGCCTGGGCGAAAGAGGTGCTGGCGGCCAAGGCGGCGAGCAAGAAGGTGTGCTTGAGCATGATCGGGCTCCAATGGAACGAGGGGTGCCCGCCCAACGCAGTGGCCGCTCGCATGGTTGGCAGCCGGTGCGCCGCCGGGTGCGCCAAGCGTCGCACAGTTGTGAGCGCTTGTAGCCGCGCAATAGCCGCGCAATAGCCCGGCAATAGCCCGGCAATAGCGGCGCAAAGCCTGCGCAGACGCCGCCTAGTCGTACACCACTTCGGCCATGCCATCGGGCGCACCCGCGCGCCAGCACTCCAGGGCTTCGTCGGTGGGCCAGAAGCGCGCCGCGTCGCCCAGGTCGAGTTCAGCGGCCACGCCCGGGCGTTTGAGCTTCACGCGCACCGCCAGGCCTTGGGTCAGCTCGCCTTGCTGGGTGGCCACGCGCCGCGCCGGCCAACTGCGCAGCACAGCGTCCACCGCCGGCGCGCGGCCGTTCACGGCCACCGCCAGGTGGCGGCCGAAGCGGGCCCGCGCCCCGGCCAGATCCCACACCTTCGCCACGGTCAGGCGCAGGCCGCCGGCAAAGCGGTCGGTCTGCACCTTGCCCTGCACGACGATGAGTTCGTCTTCCTTCATCTGCTCGCGGTGGGCGTCGATGAGTTCCTCGTTCATCACCGCTTCGATCGACTCGCTGCGGTCGTCGAGCTTGAAGATCACCACGCGCCCGCGCTGGCCGTTCACTTGCCGCATGTCGCTGACGATGCCGGCCAGCAACTGCGGCTCGCGCGAATCCACCAGGTCGGCAATGCGCTGCTTGCAGAACCGGCGCACCTCGGCCTCGTTTTGCTCGAACAGGTGGCCGCTGAAGTAAAAGCCCAGCGCCTGCTTTTCCATCATCAGGCGCTCGCGCACGCTCCAGGCCGGCGCGGCCACCAGCGTCGGCTCGTGGGTGGAGGCGGCGTGCGAATCGGCAAAGTCGAACAGACCGCCCTGCCCTGCGTGGGCGGACTGCGTTTCGGCCCAGTCCATGGCCAGGCTCACGCTGGCCAGGGCGCTGGCGCGCTGCGGGTGCAGCGCATCGAACGCGCCGGCC
>JANMYI010000463.1:0-10213 GCA_031381955.1 Burkholderiales bacterium | reverse complement strand
CCGAAGATGCACGGGCCGGCCGAAGTGGCGTTCGCCGGTGAATTGTTTTCGCGCGTTGAGGCCATGCTGGGGCTTGCGCCGAACACGGTCAAGCTGGGCATCATGGACGAAGAGCGGCGCACCAGCGTCAACCTCAAGGCCTGCATCGCCGCCGCGGCGCCGCGCGTGGCCTTCATCAACACCGGCTTCCTCGACCGCACCGGCGACGAGATGCACACCGCCATGCACGCCGGCGCCATGATCCGCAAGGGCGAGATGAAAGCCAGCAAGTGGATCAGCGCCTACGAGCGGCGCAACGTGCTCATCGGCCTGGCCTGCGGCCTGCGCGGCAAGGCGCAGATCGGCAAGGGCATGTGGGCGATGCCGGACCTGATGGCCGACATGCTCAAGCAAAAGGTCATGCATCCGCTGGCCGGGGCCAACACCGCCTGGGTGCCCAGCCCCACGGCGGCCACGCTGCACGCGCTGCACTACCACCAGGTGGATGTGGCGAAGCTGCAAAAGCAGATGGAAAAGGGGTCGTTGGAAAAGGGCGATTGCGACGCGCAAGCCGAAGCGCTGCTGGACGACTTGCTGGCCGTGCCAGTAACGAAACAGATCACTTGGTCTGATGTCGAGCGCCAGCAGGAGCTTGACAACAACGCCCAGGGCATCCTGGGCTACGTGGTGCGCTGGGTCGACCAAGGCGTGGGCTGCTCCAAGGTGCCCGACATCCACAACGTGGGCCTGATGGAAGACCGTGCCACGCTGCGCATCAGCAGCCAGCACATCGCCAACTGGCTGCTGCATGGCGTGGTGACGCCAGCCCAGGTGCGCGCCACCTTCGAGCGCATGGCTACGGTGGTGGATGGGCAGAACGCGGGGGATGCGGCGTACCAGCCCATGGCGCCTAACCTGAAGACCAGCATGGCCTATGAGGCGGCCTGTGATCTGGTGTTCAAGGGCTTGGTGCAGCCTTCGGGCTATACCGAGCCGCTGCTGCATGGGTGGCGGTTGAAGGTGAAAGCGGGCTGAGCGCCGGGCGGCCGAAATAATGAACCTCAGCGTAAGTGCCTGTCGGGAAAGGGATTTCTCAGCTCTTTCGTTTCATTATCTGAACGTTTAGATAATGAACCCAGGCCGTCAAACGGCTCAACCCAACCGGCAAATGGGCTTGCCGGCCGCAGCCCAGCCCTGACACATTCGCGCCAAGCGCCCCTGCCCGCTGGCGTGAGCCATCACGATCCGGCTGGCCAATGCCGCAACCCGCTCATTACGGCGGGCTGCCAACTCCTCGGTCAACCGGCCGCTGTGGGCCGCCTCGCTCACCACGGCCATGCGGCCCTGGGCCAGCGCTTCAGCCCATTGAACGGGCAAGCGCGCCCCGGCCACAGGCCGCGCCAGCACCACCACCACCGGGCTGCGCGCTTGCAGCAGCAGCGTGAGCACCGACTGCTCCAGCGGCGAATGGAACCCGCTGATCACCGGCTGCTGGTTGCGAGCCTGCGCGAGCGCCCAATCCATCGCCGCGCGAATGGCTGCCCTTCGGCGCCGTCGAGAACTTCAAGTTGACCGAGCCCAGCGGGCGCATCGGCCACGCCGAAATGCAGTTGGGCCCGGCCGTGCTGATGCTGTCTGACCCCTTCCCCGAACACGGCCTGAATGCGCCGGCGCTGGCGCAAGACACGGGCTGCGCCGTGCACCTGCATGTCAGCAACGCCGATGCCGTGGCCGCGCAGGCCGTGGCGGCGGGCGCCACCATGCAGATGCCGCCGACCGACCAGTTCTACGGTGAACGCAGTTGCCGCCTGCGCGACCCATTCGGCCACACCTGGCTCATCGGCCATGAAATCGAAAAGGTGGCGCCGGCTGAAATGCAGCGGCGCTACAGCGCGCTGTTTGCTTGAATCATCAAAGCCGCGGCGGCAGCATTTCCAACACTTCAAGTTGCGCCGGCGTCGTGCCACGCTTGGGCAGGTAGCGCACGCGCACCGCCGAGCTGTTGTTGAGGTAGTTTGATTCGGGCAAGAAGTGTTCGGCGTTGACGTGCACTTCGAGCACGTACAGGCCTTCCTTCAAGTTTTCAAGGTCGATGCACTGGCCGTCGAGGTCGGCGTTGCAGCGGTCGCTCCAACCGGCCGACAAGCCCTGGTTCGCGAGGCACGATTTGAACGTGGGCGTGGCACTGGCCGTGCCGTTGTAGGGCAGCGAATCAATCATGCAAAAGCCCATATTGCGCCCGACGATCAAGTGCCGGCTCTTCGCCGCCTCGGCCAGCACGGTGGCATTGACGCCCACATTGGCCGGCTGGTTGAGTTCGCGTCTTGCGACCCAGGTGTCGTAGCCGCCGTACGTCCACAGCCGGTAGTCGGCGTATTCGCGGAAGTGCAGGTGGCCATGGCAGCTGGACAACTCGACCAGCGCGCCGCATTGGCTTGGGTTACCGATCACCAACGCGCCGGCGCCTATGTTTGGCGTGCTGGTGGTGAAGCGCAGCAGCGTGTGCCAGCCGGGCGTGTTGACGAAGCCTGCCTTCACGCTGCAACTGTTCGCCGCGACCTTCTCTTCGCTCACGCGCAGCGAAGCCGCCGGCGCGAGCGTGGCCACATCGACGACCAGGTCGGGCAGCGTCGCGCCCGGTATCACTTGGGCGCAAGGGCCGGTGTCGGCGCGGGCAGCGCCGGCCCCACAGGCCGGGCAGGCCGCAAAGGCGGCTGACAACAGGGACTTGAACAGGTACTTGGTTGGGCGATGCATGCCTTGTGCTCGGTGGTGTCGTGTGCGGTGATGTGTGGTCATGTGACGGGGCCGGCAAGCCACTGGCTGCCGGCCCCGCGTCTGCGATGGACGAAAGACCTACTTCTTGATCAGCGTGTTGCCGAAGATCAGCGTGCGGTTGCTGCTGACGATGTTGACGGCCACCGTGCGGCTGGGCGCAAACCGGCAGGGTCGGGTGCTTGGTGTCGTCGGTGCCCGTGTAGAGCTGGCCCTGCACCTGCCCTCCTGCCGAATCGAACACCGTGACCGGCCAGTTCAGCAGCAGCTCGCCGAGCGTGTATTTGCCGTCACCGTTGTCGAGGAACTTGATGATCGTCAGGCAGGCCGACTTGCGCGCAGGCACCTTGAAGTTGTCGGTCTTCGAATAGGCCGGAATGAAGCCGTGGAAGTACCCTGGGCTGTAGCCGTTGTCGGCGATGTCCACGCTGCCGCTGAAGGACAGTACCGGCGTGACCCACACCTTGTATTCACCGCCGGGTTGGGCGTGTCGAGGAAGGGGCACAGTTCAATGGTCAGTGCGCCGTGATGATGCCGCCGCTCACGGTGAAGCGCCTGTGCTTCTGCGCATCGGTGCTGAGCAGCCCGGCGGCACCCTGCGGCGCGTTCGGCCCCGGGCCGCCATCGAGGTACACCCCCAGCGCGTCGCACTTGGCGCTGAAGATGTTGGCGTTGACCTGGTTGCCGTCAGACAAGGTGGTGAAGATCGCGCCTGATAGCTGGGCTTGCGCCGTGAGACTGAACCAGACAGTGAGCGCCGCGGCGCCAAGACGAATTGCGTGTCGCATGAACATAAGCCCCTCCGGGTTGGTGTTGTTGACGAAGAGTTCAATGCTTCGGCAAACACGGGTCGCGGTGAGCTGAGATCGCGGCGGGGTTTGCCCGGTCGCCTTGAAACGTGCCCGCTGAATGGGCGAACCAGTTGCATGGCCAAGTGGTTCTGCGGCGCGCTGGTTGGCGCCGTCAACGCATCAACAGGGTCACCCCCTCGAAAGTTGGCGCTTGCGCGGCTGCGCTGCACGTGCCACATGCAACCCGGCACAAAACCTGGGCGGCGACGCTGATCAACGCCGTGGCGCGTTCATCCTGCAGCGGGTGCGCTCTTCGGCGGCCTGGCCAACCCATCCATGGCAGCTTATCTCAAGCGTTAGATGGCAGCTGCGTCTGAGGGCACCAGCACGGGCCCGATCGCGCCAGACTGCTGCAATTGCATGATGCGTGCATCGCTCAAGCCCGCTTCGCGCAGCACCGCCAGCGTGTCCGCCCCATGCGCCACCGGCGCGCTCGGCGTGGGCACTTTGGTGTGGCTGAAGCGCGGCGCCGGGCGCGGCTGGGTCACGCCGGCCACGTCAATGAACGCCTCACGCGCCACGGCATGCGGGTGCTTGGGCGCTTCGTTCCAGTCAAGCACCGGGGCGAAGCAGACATCGCTGCCTTCCATCAGCTCGCACCATTGCGCGCGCGTGCGGGTGCGAAACAGCGCGGTCAGTTGAGCCTTCAGTTCAGGCCACCGGCTGCGGTCGTTCTGCGCATCGAACGCCGCGTCGTCGGCCAGGCCGAGCTTGCTGCGCAGCAGGGCGTAGAACTGTGGCTCGGCGCTGGCGATGGAGACGAACTTGCCGCAAGCACATTCATACGCCGAGTAATACGGCGCCGCGCAGTCGTTGGTGTTGCTGCCGCGTTCAAGCTGCCAGCGGCCTTCGGCATACAAGCCCCAGTTCATGCTGCCCAGCAGCGAGGCGCCATCGACCATGGCCGCGTCCACCACCTGGCCACGGCCAGACTGGCGCGCAGCCAGCACGGCGCAGACCACGCCAAAGGCGAGCAACATGCCACCGCCGCCAAAGTCGCCGATCAGGTTCATGGGCGAACGTGGCGGGCGGTCGGGTTCACCCAACGGGTAGAGCATGCCGGCCAGGGCGATGTAGTTCAGGTCGTGGCCGGCGGCCTGTGCCAGCGGGCCTGCCTGGCCCCAGCCCGTCATGCGGCCATACACCAGTGACGGCTTGCGTGCCAGGCACACATCGGGCCCCACACCCAGCCGTTCGGCCACGCCGGGGCGCCAGGCTTCAAGCAGCACGTCGGCGGTTGCCACCAGGCTGAGCACCGCTTCCACGGCGCCTTCGCGTTTCAGGTTCAGCGCCAGCGAACGCCGGTTGCGGCCCATCACATCAAAGCGCGGTTCGCTGAAGGCCATGAAGTCAGGCAGGCCGAAGCGGTCCACGCGGATCACCTCGGCGCCCATGTCGGCCAGCATCATGGCGCCAAAGGGCGCTGCGCCCAGGCCGGCCAGTTCGATCACGCGCACGCCACTCAAGGGGCCTCGGCCCTCACCTGCAATTGTGTTCATCCTCATCCACCGAAGTTCAGCAACGCGCCGGTTATCGCACACCCAGCGGGAACTGAAAGGCCTGCTTGCTGGGCAGCGTGTGCCCACGCTGAGTTGCTGGCCATCGAACCATGGCAGTTGGTTGACGAGGCTGCGCCTTCAGGACTGCCCGGGCAGCTCGATCGGCTGGCCGTCGGGGAAGATCACCTGCACCGGGGTGGCGCTGAAGATGCCCGTCAGTTCAAGCGGCCCATCGCCCACGTTGATGATTTGTTGTGGCGCATTGCGCGGCACCACCACGGTGGTGTCGGGCCCGAAGGCATGCACCTCGCCATTGGTTCAGGCGCCGACCTACATGGCCGATGCCGAGACCAAGCGCGGGGCGCCGCCGCGGGCTGAGCCTGCTGGCCCGTGAGAGCCATGGCGGCTGGCGTTTGACGGCGCTGCGTTGGCCTGTTGTAGGGATGCACGACACAAGTTCTTTTTTTGAAAATGCCCGGCATGTGCTGCGAGTGGTTCGCGGCCACCACCGGAGCCTGCCATGCCTGCCCATGCCGAGCCTGAACGCCCCGCCACCCCGACCCACACCCCGACCCACACCCCGGCGCACACTCCGCACCTGCCAAGGGGTGCCGCATGAAGCCCTGGCTAACCCGCAGCTTGATTGGCTTGACGGCGCTGCTGGCCCTGGCGGCGGCAGCGGCAGCCGGTGCCGCCTGGTTGGGCGAGCGCAAGATGAACCGGCAAGTCGCCCTGCCCGCCGGCGCGGCCACGCCATTGGCCCTGAGCAGCGACGCCGCCATCATCGAGCGCGGACGCTACCTGTTCCTGTCGCGCGGCTGCACCGATTGCCACGGCGTGAATGGCGCCGGCAAGGTGATGATCGACGACGCCTCGGGCATGCATGTGCGCGCGCCCAACATCACGCCCGCGCCGGGCACGGTGGTGGCGAACTACACGCCAGCAGACTGGGCCCGCATCATTCGCCACGGCGTCAAGCCCAATGGCCGCGCCGCGCTGATCATGGCCAGCGAAGACTATGCGCGCATGACCGATGTGGACCTCGCCGCCATGGTGAGCTACCTGCGCCAGATGCCCGCTGCACCCGGTGAGCGGGCCGAGATTCGCCTGCCCTTGCCGGTGAAGGTGTTGTATGGCTTGGGAGCGATTCGTGACGCCGCGGAAAAGATCGACCACAGCCTGCAGCCGCCCAAACCAGTGGCTGAAGCCGCAAGCCTGGAGCATGGCGCCTACCTGGCCCAAGGCTGCGTGGGCTGCCACGGCCCGGCACTGTCCGGCGGCAAGATCCCCGGCACGCCACCCGACTGGCCGGCTGCCGCCAACCTGACCCCCCTGCCCGGCGGCGCCATGGTGCGCTACCCCGATGCATCGGCCTTTGCCGCCATGCTGCGCAGCGGCAAACGGCCCGACGGCAGCACGGTGAGTGCCGTGATGCCATTCGTGGCGCTGAAGGAAATCAACGACACCGATGTGCAGGCCTTGTACCTGCACCTGAAGAGCCTGGCGCCGGTGCTGCCACGCTGAGCCTGCCGCGCTGGCCGGCGCACCAGGCCACCGTTGGCGCATGGCTGCTGTGGCCGCGGGGCATGGGTGTCTGATTGGACAATGGCATGGCAGGCACAGGCACAGGCGTGTGGCCCGGCGCCGAATCTGAAACGCATTCTTTGAAGCGAAGCGAGCATCGCCATGACACAAACCAACCCGTCCCGCGTGGCCATCGTCAGCGGCGCCGGCCGTGGCATCGGCCGCGGCATCGCGCTGGCCTTGGCCAAAGGGGGCTACGCCGTGGGCGTTGGCGACCTGCGCGAAGCGGATTCCAACGAAACCGTCGAGTTGATTCGCCAAGCCGGTGGGCGTGCCATTTTCGTGCCGCTCGATGTGGCCAAGAGCGACACCGTGCTGGCCGCCGTGGCCCGCGTCAACGCCGAGCTGGGGCCGATCGACGCCGTGGTGAACAACGCTGGCTGGGACGAACTCAAACAGTTCGTCGCCACCGACGAGGCCTTCTGGCACAAGGTGGTGGACATCAACTACCTGGGCACGCTGCGCATGATTCACGCCGTGCTGCCGGGCATGATCGAGCGGCGCTGGGGCCGTGTGATCAGCATCGCGTCTGACGCAGCGCGGGTGGGCTCGTCACTGGAGGCGGTGTACTCCGGCGCCAAGGGCGCCATCGTCTCGTTCAACAAGACCTTGGCGCGCGAAGTGGCGCGCAAAGGCATCACCGTGAACTCGGTGTGCCCGGGGCCGACCAACACGCCGGGCTTTCAAACCGCGATGGGGGGCGACGACAGCACTAAAGTGCTCGACGCCATGAAGCGC
Organism: Burkholderiales bacterium; assembly: GCA_031381955.1. Lineage (GTDB taxonomy): Bacteria > Pseudomonadota > Gammaproteobacteria > Burkholderiales > Burkholderiaceae_C > Rubrivivax. The sequence goes on along the minus strand of JANMYI010000463.1, from coordinate 2,787 downwards.
GCCGTGCCGGTCGGCCGCTTGGGCGAGCCCGAAGACATCGGCGCCGCGGTGGCCTTCCTGGCCTCGGATGGTGCTTCGTTCATCACGGGCCAAACACTGTCGGTCAGCGGTGGCTTGACCATGGCTTGACGGCGGGCCTCAACCATGAGCACAGATGCCCCCCTGGCCGGCGATGCCGTGCTGTACACACGCGACGAGCAAGGCGTGGTCACGCTGCTGCTGAACCGGCCCGACAAGCGCAACGCGCTCGACGAAGCGCTGATGGGCGGGCTGCTGGCGGCGCTGGACCGTGTGAACGCGGATGCCAAGGCGCGCTGCGTGGTGCTGCGTTCGGCCCATGCCTCCGTCTTTTCCGCCGGCGGCAACCTGGGTGGTTTCGCGGCCGAAGAAACCGTGCTCACCAAGCATCGGCGCAACGGCAGCCTGGGCGGTTTTGTGCAGCGCATGGGACAGCTCAAGGTGCCGGTGATCTGCGCGCTGGGCGGCCATGCGCTGGCTGGCGGGCTGGGCCTGGTGCTGGCCTGCGACATGGTGGTGGCCAAAGCTGGCGTGCGCATCGGCACGCCCGAGGTGAATGTGGGCGTGTTCCCGTTCATGCTCTCGGCGCTGATGCAGCGCAACATGCCGCGTAAACGTTTGGCCGAGCTGTGCTTCATGGGCGAGCAAATGCCCATCGAGGAAGCACAGGCGCTGGGCATCGTCAACCTGGTGGTGCCGGCGGAAGACTTCGACGCCACGGTGGCGCAATGGGCGGCCAAGGTGGCGAGCAAATCGCCGTTGTTGCTGCAACTGGGCAAGCAGGCCTTGTACGAGCAGCAAGACCTGCCCTTGATGCAGGCCATCGGGCTGCTGCGCCATTACCTCACGCTGGTGCAGACCACGGCCGACGTGAAGGAAGGCGTGGCCGCGTTCATGGACAAGCGCGCGCCGGTGTGGAGGGGAGAGTGAGGGCACAGGCATGAGCCGCCGGGCCGCCATCGGCCAGAGACCGATGGCCTTCGGCAGGCGACAGGCAGTCCGAAGGGACTGTCTGTGTCCGGCCTCAGCCCCCAAGGCGAATACCGCAGTGCGAAGCACGGAGGTTGCCTGATGAGCCAGGGCAAGACTGGCCCGTGTGCCACCAGATAATGCTGCCGTGTCCGGCCATTCGCTCCCACCCACTTTGGCGCCACATGCGGCTGCCATTGCCGCGCTGTGCCAGCGCTTCGGCGTCGCGAGCTTGGCCTTGTTCGGTTCAGCAGCGACCGATGCTTTCACGCCGGGGCGCAGTGACTTCGACTTCCTTGTCGAATTGGATGCCCAGGCACCGGGGTCGCGCGCACAGCGTTTGATCGACTTGGCAGAAGCCTTGGAAGCGCTGCTCGGCTCGCGCGTGGATCTCGTCAACCCGCGCTACATCCGCAACCCCTATTTCGCCGCCGAGGTGGCACGCACGCGGCGACCGGTGCATGGGTGAGCGTCGGCCAAAGCTCTTGTATGACGCGACCGCGGCCATTGATGCTGCGCACGGCTTCGTGGGCAGCGCAAGTCAGGCCGACCATGACTCGAACTTGTTGCTGCGCTCCGGTGTTGAGAGGCAGTTGGAGATACTTGGCGAAGCGTGTGCGCGGCTTGCCAAAGAAGACGCAACACTGCTGACTCAAATGCCGCCTGCCGCATGGCCATTGGCCTGCGCAACCGCATCATTCATGGCTATGACGCGGTAGACGACGAGACGGTCTATCGCACAGTGATCGACGATTTGCCTGCGCTGCGAACCGCCCTCCAAGCTGAACTGGCGAGACTGGTCGGCCCGCACTGAGTCAACCCTGCAGAACGATGCAACCCGGGGATCCGGGCCGATGCTGATGCGCGCATCCGACGCATCAATAGCGGCACAAACGAAATCATGAATGAGATCATCGGCAGGCCGAAGGATTGATGGGTTGAACACTGCAAGGCACAGATGACCGACACCAACCGCCGCCGGGCTGCCACATGACACCAGGCGCCACCAAAACGCCAACGTTGGTGGCGGCGCCGACGATCGAATGCTTCTTCGATTGCTCCAGCCCGTACACCTACCTGGCGTTTGAAAACCTCCAGCCCCTGGCAGCGGAGTTCGGGGCGCAGATCGTCTGGCGGCCGATCCTGGTGGGGGCCATCTTCAACGCCGTCAACCCCGGCATCGAATTCTTCAAGGCCAGCGGCGAGCCGCGGCTACCACAGCGCAAGATCGACTACGCCCTCAAAGACTTGGCTGACCGTTCGCGCGCGGCGGGCGTCACGCTGCACTTCCCGCCGCGCGGCCACCCGGTGAACAGCGTGAAGGTGATGCGCGCCTGCATCGTGCTCGAGCCGCTTGGCAAGCTGGTGGCGTTCGCGCGCGCCGCGTTCCAGGCTTACTTTGGGGAACAGCGGCCGATCAGCGATGACGCGGTGATTTTTGATCTGTGCGCAGCAGTGGGCGTGGATGCTGAAGCCCTGCTGGCCAGCATCGCCCAGCCGCAGGCCAAGGCCGCGCTGCGCGCCAATGTCGATGAGGCGATTGCGCGCGGCGCGTTCGGCTCGCCCACGTTCTACTTGAATGGCAGCGACATGTACTTTGGCGATGACCGGCTGCCGCTGTTGCGCCTGGCGCTGGAGCGCGGACAGCAGTGATGACAGTCAACTAACTATTGAGATGATCCGATGATCAACCCCCCAAACAGTTTGGCCGGCCAGGTGGCCGTGGTCACTGGCGCGGCGCGCGGCATCGGCCGGGCGATTGCCGAGCGGCTGGCGCGCGACGGCGCCCGCGTGGCCTGC
>JANMYI010000439.1:0-18111 GCA_031381955.1 Burkholderiales bacterium | reverse complement strand
AAGCTGGCCACCAACACGGCGCTGTGGCACAAGCAGGAGGAAGACATGGACATCAACTGCGGCAGCATCATCGACGGCGACGAAACGGTGGATGAAGTGGGCCAACGCATCTTCGCGCTGATGCTGGCCACCGCCTCGGGCCGGGCCACCAAGAGCGAGCTGCATGGCTATGGCCAGAACGAGTTCGTGCCGTGGCAACTCGGCGCGGTGATGTGAGGGCAGTGCGTGTGGCGGCCCTGGCCGCGTGGCTGTTGCTGGCCGGGCCCGGCGCCCAGGCGCAAGAAGAAGTGCCCTTCATCACCACGCCCGACAACGTGGTGATGGCCATGTTGCAGTTGGCCGGTGTCAAGGCCAGCGATTTCGTGCTCGACCTGGGCTCGGGCGATGGCCGCATCGTCATCAGCGCGGCGCGCTTCTTTGGCGCCCGCGGCCTGGGCGTGGAGATCGTGCCCGACTTGGTGGAACGCAGCCGCCGCAACGCGCAGGCTGCGGGCGTGACTGAGCGCGCCCGCTTCGAAGTGCAAGACCTGTTCAAGACCGACCTGGCCCAGGCCAGCGTCATCACCATGTACCTGCTGCCTGAACTCAACCTGCAGTTGCGCCCGGCGCTGCTGCAACTGGCACCGGGCACGCGCATCGTTTCGCACGATTGGGACATGGGCGACTGGGAGCCCGAGCGCAGCATCACGCTCGACGTGCCCGACAAAGCCGTGGGTCGTGAAAAGCTCAGCCGCGCCCACCTGTGGGTGGTGCCCGCGCCGTTGCGCGGCCTGTGGTGCGCGCGCCAGGGCAGCCAGCGCGCGAGCTTGGTCATTCAGCAGCGCTACCAGCAAGTGCAAGCCAGCCTGCAGGCCGGGCGCTTGACCTGGGCCGGGCTGGGCCGCATCGACGGGCACAGCCTCACGTTGGGCCAAGGTGCCGCTGCCAGCCGCTGGGCCTACGCCGTGCAGGCCACACCCAGCCTGAGCCTGCAAGACAGCGGCCCGGTGTTCAAGGCCTGGCGCGGCGTGGCCTTCAAGCCGGCGCGCAATGGCCAATGCGACAAGTGACCCGAGCAACGGCTGGCGCCGCGCCGCCAAGACCCAAGGACCAACCGTGACCGACCGCCCGCACCACGCCCATTGGCCGAGCCGCTTGCCACGCAATGTGGTGGTGCCGCAAACCTCGCTGTGGTTCAACCTTGAAGTCAGCGCCACGCGCTATCCCACCAAACCGGCCTGCATCTTCTTCGGCCGTGAATTGAGCTACGCCGAACTGAAGGCCCAGGCCCTGGCCCTGGCCGGCTGGCTGCAAGCGCAAGGCGTGGCCAAGGGTGACCGGGTGGCGCTGTTCATGCAGAACTGCCCGCAGTACCTGGTGGCGGTGTACGCCATCCTGCGGGCTGACGCCGTGGTGGTGCCGGTGAACCCGATGAACAAGGCCGATGAGTTTGGACACTACCTTACTGACCCGGAAACGAAGGTCGTGATCTGCAGCGCCGACCTGGCCGCCACCGTGGCCGCTGCCAACAGCGAACTGGTGCCGATGCAACGCGTGCGCGCCGTGCTGGTGGCCAGCTATGCCGATGCGTTGCCCGCGGCCATCGCCCCCGAAGACGCACCCAACGCCACCACCGCAGCCTGGCTGCGCGCCACGCCGCCCTTGCCCGAAGGCCACACGCACTGGCTCGAAGCCCTGGCGCGCAACCTGCGCCCCACACCGCACACCGCGCAGGGTGACGACCTGGCCTTGCTGCCCTATACCTCGGGCACCACCGGCCTGCCCAAGGGCTGCATGCACACCCACCGCGGCTTGATGCACAACACCGTGATCGGCCAGTGGAGCCACAGCGGGCCCGAGACGGTGGCGCTGGCCGTGGTGCCGATGTTCCACATCACCGGCATGGTGGTCAGCGTGCTGGGCAGCGTGTATGCCGGCGCCACGCTGGTGATCTTGCCGCGCTGGGATCGTGAACTGGCCGGGCGCAGCATCGCGCGCTGGCAGGTGAGCCACTGGGTGGCCATACCCACCATGGTGATCGACCTGTTCGCCAGCCCCAACTACAAGAGCTTCGACTTCAGCTCGCTGCGCAACATTTCCGGCGGCGGCGCGGCCATGCCGCAGGCCGTGGCGCAGCGCTTGATCGATGAATTCGGCCTGACTTTCGCCGAAGGTTATGGCCTGACCGAAACCGCCGCGCCCAGCCACAACAACCCGCCCGAGCGGGCCAAGCTGCAATGCCTGGGTATCCCGATCTTCGGCACCGATTCGCGCGTGGTGGACCCGCTCACGCTGCAAGAAATGCCGCCCGGCGAGCAAGGCGAAATCATCGTCAATGGCCCGCAGGTCTTCAAAGGCTATTGGCGCCAGCCCGAGGCCACGGCGCAGGCCTTTGTCGAATTCGAAGGCAAGTCGTTCTTCCGCACCGGCGACCTGGGCCACATGGACGCTGAAGGCTACTTCTTCATCACCGACCGCCTCAAGCGCATGATCAATGCCAGCGGCTACAAGGTCTGGCCGTCCGAGGTGGAACTGCTGCTGTTCAAGTGCCCCTGGGTGCAAGAGGCCTGCGTGATTGCGGCGCGCGACGCCTACCGCGGCGAAACCGTCAAGGCCCTGGTCGTGCTGCGCAGTGAAGCGCGCGGCCAGGTCAGCGAGCAGCAGGTCGTCGACTGGGCACGCGAGCACATGGCCGCCTACAAGGCACCGCGCCTGGTGGCGTTTGTCGATGCCCTGCCCAAGAGCGGCTCGGGCAAGGTGATGTGGCGGCTGTTGCAAGAGCAGCAGGATGCGGCGGCTGCGGCGGCCTGAGACGGCTTCTTTTGAGTTTTCCATGGCGCCAGCCGCCACCAATAAAACATGGATGGCGGATCACGCGAACGCCGCGGAACCGGCTCCGCCGGGCCGCTGGCGTTGCCCCCTTGAGGGGGCGCGCGAAGCGCGTAGGGGGTGATTCAATTCACCGCTGGCGCACCGCTTCCAGGTAGGCCTGGCCGTCGGGCGCGCGGCCGCTGCGCTGGCTGTCCCACAGCATCGTGCCCAGGCATTCCATCACCTCGTGGTGCGCCTCGTGCAGCGAGCCGCGCCGCGCGGCCAGCAGTTGCACGGCCTGGCGGATGCCGGTGGGCTGGTCGATGCTGCATTGCTCGGTGATGGAAAGATGCATAGACAGGTGCAGGAACGGGTTGGTGCGCCCGCCCTCGACCGTGTAGTCGGCCGCCAGCGCCGCGGCCTCATCGGCCAACTCGGCATGGTGCTCGGGGTGCAGTGCGATCCACTGCGCGGCCTGTGCGTCCATGGCGGCGAGCGGCAGGCCCCGAAGCTGGCGCGCGTAGGCGGCACAGAAGAAGCGCCGCACATCGTGTTGTGACGGTTGAAACATGGCCGAATTGTGCTGCCGCGGCTTGGGTTTGCCCTGTGCAACTTGCTCCATGGCCGGGGCTACGATGCCGGCCATGCCCACCCCTGCCGCCCCCCACAACGCCTGGCGCGGCAAATCCTGGCCGCATTGACAACGACCTCGAACAACGGGAGCCGCTCGTGCAGTGGCTACAAAAATGACGCACTTCAAGACCCTGGCCGAAATGGCTGCGCTGGTTGGCCAACCGCTGGGTGTGAGCGACTGGGTGGGGGTCGATCAAGCCTCGATCGACCTGTTCGCGCAAGCCACCGGCGACCATCAATGGATCCACGTCGACCCTGTGCGCTCGGCGCAAGGCCCTTTCGGCACCACCATCGCGCATGGCTTCATGACGCTGTCGCTGATCCCCCAACTCTTCGCCAGCGGCTTTGCCGTCGGCGATGTGCGCATGGGCGTGAACTACGGGCTGAACAAGGTGCGCTTCCCGGCGCCGGTGCCGGTGGGCAGCCAACTGCGCGGGCACTTCACGCTGCTGGAGTACCAACCCATTGAAGGCGGCGCGCAACTGGTGGTGCAGGTCAGCATCGAGCGCGCGGGTTCACCCAAACCGGTGTGCGTGGCCGAAACCGTGTCGCGCCGCTACACCTGAGTCAACTCGACCCCATGAAGATCCTGCTCGTTGACGATCACCCGCTGATCCTGGCTGCGCTCAAGCAGGTCATCGACACAATCGCGCGCGTCACCATCGCCACGGCCGACAGCATCGAATCGGCGCGTGCGGTGCTGCAGCAGGATGCGAACTACGACCTCGTGCTGCTCGACCTGGCGCTGGGCGACGCCGATGGTTTTGACCTGCTCGAAGAACTGCGCAGCGCCTACCCCGAGTTGCCGGTGGTGGTGGTGTCGGCCAGCGACCGAACGGCCGATGTGATCCGCGCCATCGACCTGGGCGCCATGGGCTTCGTGCCCAAGCGCAGCTCGAATGAACAGTTGCGCGAGGCGCTGAGCATGGTCATGAACGGCGGCCTGTATGTGCCGCCCATGATGCTGGGCTTGCTCGAGCAGCCGCGCGCCGGCGCTGCCGCTGCGGCGGCGCCGCGCGAGCCGCACGCGCCGCGCACGCCCGGCGAGCATGCCCGTGGTGCGCCGTACCAGCAGGTGCCCACGCTCGAATCGGTGGGCCTCACACCGCGCCAGACCGATGTGCTCAACCTGCTGCTGCAAGGCAAGCCCAACAAGCTGATTGCGCGCGAGCTTAACGTTTCAGTCGAGACGGTCAAGGATCACGTCGCCGCCGTGCTGCGCGCCTTGAACGTGAGTTCGCGTACCCAGGCCGTGCTGGCGGTGAGCCAGATGCAGCAGCAGGCCGCTCTGGCCGCGCGCGACCAGGGCCGCTGAATTGAACCACCCCCTACGCGCTTCGCGCGCCTTCCAGCATGCAGGCCGGAAGGCCTTCGCAGGCGAGAAACAGTCCGAAGGGACTGTTTCTCGTCCGGGCTCAGCCCCCTCAAGGGGGCAACGCCAGCGGCCCGGCAGAGCCGGTTCCGCGGCGTTCGCTTGGGCCGATCCGTTTCATCCGTCGCGGGTGGTGGTCGCCGCAATGGAAAATTGACATGCCGGCCGCCGGCGCCGACCATCGCCGCTTCGACCACCTGCGCTCGCTGTTCACGCAGACGCCGGCCTCGCTGATCGGCAACCTCGTGGGCTGGTTGCTGGTGCTGCTGGTCTACACGGGCATGGCCGAGCCGCGCATGCTGGCGCTGTGGGCGGGCACGCTGGCCGTGCTGCTGCTGCTGCGCCTGGCGCACTACCTGCGCTTCCTGCGCCAGCGCGATGCCGGCGACGAGTTGGTGCACCGCTGGCACCGCAGCTGGAAGGCGCTGGTGCTGGCCCAGGCCGCCATGTGGGGCATGGCGGCCTGGCTGTTCTGGGGCCTGGGCACGCCGTATCACAACCTGGCCATCGTGCTGATCGTGTTCAGCTACAGCGTGGCCTCGGTGTCCTTGTTGGCCACGCAACAGCGCTTGTTCATGGTCTTCAGCGTGATGGTGCTGGGCCCGGTCATCGCCCGCATCGCCAGCGACACCAGCCAGCCCTGGCATTGGCAGATGGCGGGCATCGTGACATTGCAATTCGCCATCGTGTTGCTGATGGGGCGCATGCAGCGCAGCGCGCTCGACCAGGTGATCCACCTCAAGGCGCATGCCGACGGCCTGGCCGGGCAGTTGCGGGTGGAAGGGGCTGCGGCTGAGGCGGCGCGCCGCAGCGCCGAGGCGGCCAACCGCGCCAAGACCCAGTTCTTTGCCGCCGCCAGCCACGACCTGCGCCAGCCCCTGCATGCCATGGGCCTGTTCGCCGAGGCCTTGCGCCAGCGTGCGCACGACCCCGAGGTGGCTTCGCTGGTGAACAGCATCAACGAGTCGGTCGATGCGCTCGAAGGCCTGTTCAGCGAGCTGTTAGACATCACCCGCATCGACACCGGCGGCGTTGAAGTGCACCTTGCGCCGGTGCGCATGACCGAGCTGTTTGCGCGCTTGCGCCTGCACTTCGAGCCGGTGGCGTTTGAAAAAGGCCTGGGCGTGAGCTTTCGCGGCGCGCGCTTCGTGGCGCACGCAGACCCGGTGATCCTCGAGCGCATGCTGCGCAACCTGCTCAGTAATGCCATTCGTTACACCGAAGACGGCGGCGTGCTGGTGAGTTGCCGCGCGCGCGCAGGCAAGCTGCTGCTGCAGGTGTGGGACAGCGGCATCGGCATATCACCCGCCGTGTTGCCGCGCATCTTCGACGAGTTCTACCAGGTCAACAGCCAGCGCCCCCTGGAAGCTCACCACCGCAAGGGGCTGGGCCTGGGCCTGGCCATCGTGGCGCGGCTGGGTGGGTTGATCGGCACCGAGGTGACGGTGCGCTCGCGGGTGGGGCGCGGCACGGTGTTTTCGTTCGAGGTGCCGGTGGGCCAGACACCGCGGCCGACTGATATGCCGGCACCGAGCCCCAAACCCACCTTGGGCTTGACGTTGCAGGGCCGCCAGTTCGTGCTGGTGGAAGACGAGCCCAGCGTGCGCGAAGGCCTGCTGGTGCTGTTGCAAGCCTGGGGCGCGCAGGTGCAGGCGTTTGATTCAGTCGAAGCGGTGCAGGCATGGCTTTCAGGTGACTCCGGGGCCGCGCCCGATTTGCTGATCGTCGACTACCGCTTGCCGCAGGGCCGCACCGGGCTGGAGGCGCTGGCCGCCTTGCGCGCGGGCTGGCCGGCGGCGCACCTGCCGGCCATCATCGTCACCGGCAGCACCATCGGCGGGCATGAAAACGAAGCCATGGAGCATGACTTCCACCTGCTCATCAAGCCCGTGTTGCCGAGCAAGCTGCGGGCGATGATCGGGTTCAAGCTCAATGCGCGGCCGGCGCGTTGAGCCCGTGCCGCAAGGCATCAGGCCTTGAACGCCGACTCGCGCAGCACCTCGCACACCTGAAGCTTGTACTCGCTGTAGAAGGCCGCGCGGCCCTGGGCCTGGGCTTGCACATGCTCGGGGTGGCGGCCCCAGGCCTGGTGCGAGGCTTCGTCGGCAAACTCCACCAGCGTGGCGCGCTCGCCATCTTCGGCCACGAAGGTCTTGGTGGCCACGAAGCCGGGCATGGCAGTGGCCAGTTCGAGCATGCGGTTCAGCGTGGGTTGGTACTGGCCCTGCACATCGGGCCGCAGGCGGTTGCGAAACACGGTGACGATCATCTGGCCCACTCTCCATGGGGGTTTGTGAACGGGGGCATTTTGGCCGGTGGTGGCCTGGGGGTGATAGAACCGCGTGTCGCCACTCGAACCACGCACCGCCATGGAAAAGACCCTCACCGCCGCCGCCCTGCTGCTCAGCGCCTGCGCCGCCGCTTTTGCCCAGGGCTACCCGAATAGGCCTATCCGCCTGGTCGTCACCTTTCCCAGCGCCGGCGCACCCGACATCCTGGCCCGCCTGTTTGCCGACAAAGCCCAGCTCGGCCAGCCCGTGGTGGTGGACAACAAGCCCGGCGCGGGCGGCAACATCGGCGCCGACTTCGTGGCCAAGGCCGCGCCCGACGGCTACACGCTGGTGATGGGCACGGTGGGAACACACGCCATCAACGGCGGGCTGTACAGCAAGATGCCGTACGACATGGTGAAAGACTTCACCCCCGTGGCGCACGTGGCCTCGGCGCCCAACTTGCTGGTGGTGACGAACAGCCTGCCGGTGAAGAATGTGGCTGAACTCATCAGTTACATGAAGGCCAACCCCGACAAGCTGAGCTTTGGCTCGCCGGGCATCGGCACCTCGGTGCATGTGAGCGGCGAGTTGTTCAAGTCACTCACCGGCACGACCATGACCCATGTGCCCTACAAGGGCCGGCAGTTTGCGATTCCTGACCTGGTGGGCGGGCAGATCCAGGTGATGTTCGACAACATGCCCTCGGCCCTGCCGATGGTCAAGGACGGCAAGATTCGCGCCCTGGCGCAAACCACCGCCAAGCGCTCGGCCGCCGCGCCCGATGTGCCCACCGTGAGTGAAACCGTGCCCGGTTTCGAAGCCACCACCTGGTTTGCCATGTTCGCGCCGGCCGGCACGCCGCGCGACGTGGTGGAGCGCATCAACGCCGAAATGGTGCGCGTGTTCAAGCTGCCCGATGTGCAGGACAAACTGAAAACCCTGGGCCTGGAGCCGTGGATTTCAACGCCCGACGAACTGGCGCGCTACCAGGCCAGCGAGATCGTGAAGTGGGCCAAGGTGGTGAAGGACTCCGGCGCCAAGGCGGAATAAGTTAACTGGGCTGATAAGCCAGGCGCACGTAGATCGGCGCAAAGGCCTCGGCCTGGGTCACTTCCAGCAGGCGTTCGCGCGCCAGCTCCAACATGGCAATGAAGGTCACCACCAGCACGGCCTGGCCGCGCTTCACATCGAACAGGTCTTGAAACTCGACGAAGCGCTGGCCTTGCAGGCGCTTCAACACCATGCTCATGTGCTCGCGCACCGAAAGCTGCTCGCGCGTGATGGTGTGGTGCTGGTTGAGCGTGGCGCGTTGCAAGATGTCTTGCCAGGCGGCGCGCAAATCGCTGGGGCTCACATCGGGCTCGCGCGTGGCCGTGGTGCTTTCCACCGCCACCTGCGCGCGCAGGAAATCGCGGCCCAGCATCGGCAACGCATCCAGCCGCGCCGCAGCCAGCTTCATTTGCTCGTATTCCAGCAAACGGCGCACCAGCTCGGCGCGCGGATCTTCGGGTTCAGCGCCAGCGGCCACCTTGCGCGCGGGCAGCAGCATGCGCGATTTGATCTCGATCAGCATCGCCGCCATCAGCAGGTATTCGCTGGCCAGTTCGAGGTTGTGCTTGCGAATCTGGTTGACGTAATCGAGGTACTGGCGCGTCACGTCGGCCAGCGGGATGTCGAGGATGTTGAAGTTCTGCCGGCGGATCAGGTACAGCAACAAATCCAGCGGGCCTTCGAAGGCTTCGAGAAAAATCTCCAGCGCATCGGGCGGGATGTACAGGTCGTGCGGCAACTTGAACAGCGGCTCGCTGTAGATGCGAGCCAGGGCCACGGTGTCCACCACGTTGGGCACGGGCGGTGCGGCCTCACCCAAATCGGGCACCGCCTCCAGCACAGCAGACAGGGTCACCTCGGCGCGTGCGCGTCAACGCGACGGGTGGTGATAGACGTAAGGCTGCTGCGCCACCGCGCCGGCGCGCTCTTCGGCCTGCGCCTGGCGATCGACCACTTTGTCCCACAACAGGGCGCGGCCGGCGCGCTGTTCGGCTTCGAGCGTGGGGCGCTTGGCCTTGAGTTCTTCAATGAACAGCGTGGTCTCTGACTTGTACGGCGTGCGGGCGAAGAACGGCATGGCGGGCCTGGGAGGTGTGCAGGGCAGAATGGCAACCCTTGCAGTTTAACCGGGGGCACCCATGCGATTTGCGGCATTGCTGATGGTCTTGGTAGCCGGCCTGTGGCTGGCGGCCTGCGACCAGAAGCGAATCGAAAAACTAGAAGAAGGCGTGTCCACCGAGGCCGATGTGCGCAAGCAGTTCGGCGAGCCGGTCGCCATCTTCAATGAAGCCGATGGCGGCCGCACGTTTGAATACCCGCGCCAGCCTGAAGGGGCGACCAACTACTTCATCACCATCGGCGCCGACGGCAAGATGAGTGCGCTGCGCCAGGTGCTCACCGAAGCCAACTTCGGCAAGGTGGGCAAGGGCATGGACAAGGCCGAGGTGCGCAAGCTGCTGGGCCGCCCGGCCAAGACCATGCCCTTTGCGCTGAAGAAGGAAGAAGTGTGGGACTGGCGCTATCTGGTCGGGCAGCAGAAACGGCAATTCAGCGTCACGTTTGACCAAGACGGCAAGGTCACCGGCAGCGCCACGCGCGACGACCCCAGCGCCACCACGGGCGGCGGGCCGACGAACTGATCTCACGCGGGCTGATCAAGGCCGGTTCGGCTCCACCTGGCCGAACGCATCTGCCACCGTCGGCACGATGTGCTCGGCGCCGATGGTGGCTTCGAAGCCGGCGCGCTGCATCAAGCTCAGCGGCTGCGGGTTAACGTTTGCAAACACCAGGCCGATGCCGCGCTTGGCCAGGCTGCGGTGCAGTTGCTCCAGGGCATCGAGGCCCGAGGTGTCGAGCAGCACCATGCGGTGCATCTCCAGCACCACGGCGCGCGTACCGGGTGGCAACTGCTCGGCCAGCACCTCGATCTTGCCCACCGCGCCGAAGAACAGCGAGCCGAAGAGTTCGAACACATGCACGCCCGGCGGCATGTCGCTGCCCGGGCGCGCCTGCACCGTGAACAGCGTGCTCATGCGGTAAATGAAGAACGCGCAGGCCAGCACCAGGCCCACTTCCATGGCCACCGTCAGGTCGAAGATCACAGTGAGCAAGAAGGTGCCCACCAGCAGCGTGCTGTATTGCAGGCTGAAGCGGCGCAGCCGCGCGAACTGGCGCCACTCGCCCATGTTCCAGGCCACGAACAGCAAGATGCCCGCCAGCGCGGCCAGCGGCACATCTAACGCCAGCGGCGCGGCCACCAGCATGATGAGCAGCAGCGCGATGGCATGCACGATGCCTGCCACGGGCGAGGTGGCGCCGGCGCGCACATTGGTCATGGTGCGCGCGATGGTGCCGGTGGCGGGAATGCCGCCAAAGAACGGTGTCACGATGTTGGCCAGGCCTTGCGCCATCAGTTCCTGGTTGGGGTCGTGGCGCGGCTGGTCGATCAAGTTGTCGGCCACGCGCGCGCACAGCAGCGACTCGATGGCGCCGAGCAGCGCAATCGTCAGCGTGGGAATCAGCAACTGCTTGACCGAGTGCCAGCTGAAGTCGGGCAACACGAACGCGGGTAGCGCCTGTGGAATGCCGCCAAAGCGCGAGCCGATGGTTTCCACCGGCAGGCCCCACCACACCGTGGCCAGCGTGGCGCCCACCAGCGCCACCACCGTGCCCGGCAGGTGCGCAGCGATGCGCCGGGCGCGTGCGGCCAAACCGCTGGGTGCAACGGGCAGGGCATACGCCTTTGGCCACAGCACCACCACGGCCAGGCAGGCCAGGCCCATGGCCAGCGCCACCGGGTTGAAGCTCGGCGCGTGTTGCCACATCACGCCGATTTGCGCAAAGAAGTCTGCCGGCAGTTTTTCGATGCGCAGGCCGAACAGGTCTTTCACTTGCGACAGGCCCACCAGCACCGCAATGCCGTTGGTGAAGCCGATGACGATGGTCACCGGCACATAGCGCACCAGCACACCGAGCTTCAGCGCGCCCAGCACGAACATCAACATGCCGGCCAGTATGGTTGAGATGAGCAGGTTGGCCAGACCGTAGCGTTCAATGATGCCGTAGACGATCACGATGAAAGCCCCCGCCGGCCCGCCGATCTGCACCTGCGAGCCACCCAGCGCCGAGATGATGAAGCCGGCGATGATGGCCGTGAACAAACCCGCCTCAGGCTTCACGCCCGAGGCAATGGCAAAGGCCATGGCCAGCGGCAGCGCCACCACGCCCACGGTGAGGCCGGCGACGATGTCGGTGAACAGGCGAGCACGGGTGTAGCCGTGCAGCGCATCAAGCAAGCGCGGGCGGAAGCCGAGCCAGGCCAGGGGGTTTTTCACCGCGGCGCGTTCAGTTCAGCAGCGGCCGGCCAAGCAAGCGCTGCAGCACGTTCAGCGGCGCCGTCTGCGGCGCTTGCAGGGCGGCCGCGGGCAGGGTGAAGGTCTGCTCCAGCATGAACTGGCCACTCATCGCGGCATGCAGCACCTGGTCGCTGTACACCACCCAGGTGCTGCCGGGCAGGAAGTCAACGTGCCGCTGCGGCGCGGTGGCCTGGTAGGCGGTGTCGGCCTTGGCGCCATCGTGCAGGTGCAGCATGTAGTGGTCGTAGGCGCTGCGCCGCGACTTGGTGATGTGCAGCGCATGCAGCGCCCAGGCCGCGCCCGGCAGCGGCGCCGCGATGCGCGGCAAGAAACGCTGCGCAAAATTCTCGAACGGCTCGCCCACGCGCCAATGGCGTGGCTGGCCGGCGGGGTGGATGTTGCTGAACACGCGCAGCAGACGCTGGCCATGCGTGGGATTGGAAGGAAAGGCATCGACGTGCAGCCGCGTGTCGTCTTTGCGCCAACTGGTGGCGCGGCCTTCAATCGGCAGCGGGCGATAGGAGGTGTTGCCCAGCGCCAGCGCGCCGCGGTAATGCGGGAACAAGCGTTCAACCAGCGCGCCTGCGTGGCTGCGAAAGCATGCCACCAAGACCTGCAAGGCGGCCCGCTCCGGCGCGCTGCCGGCCGCGCCGCGCAGCGAATCATCGCGCCCACGCAGGCTGATGTTCTTGGCCTTGCCGTCAGCAAACCTCGCGTTCAACAGGCTGGCTTCATCGCCCTGCAGCGCAAACGCCAGGCGCGGAAAGTGCAGCACCTGGCCGCCCTCGACCACCGCCTCCACACCTTGCGTGGCCGCGCCGGGCTCGCCCTGGCGCCAGGCGGTGTCGTCATAGCGCGTGAGGGCGTCTTCCACGGTGCATCAACGCACGCGCAAGCCCGGCACCGCACCGGGCCAGGGTTGCAGCACGTAAACGCCAGGGTGGGCGCCTTCGTCGGCATGAGAAGCCGCCAGCACCATGCCTTCGCTGACGCCAAACTTCATCTTGCGCGGCGCCAGGTTGGCCACCACCACGGTGAGCTTGCCCACCAGATCTTCGGGCGCATAGGCGCCTTGAATGCCGCTGAAGACGGTGCGGGTGCGGCCTTCGCCCACGTCTAACGTCAGCTGCAAGAGTTTGGTGCTGCCGGCCACCTTCTCGGCCGCCACGATGCTGGCCAGGCGCAGGTCGACCTTGGCGAATTCGTCGATGCTGATGGTCTCGGCCAGGGCCTCGCCGCCGGGCAGCACGGTGGGCGCCGCGGCGGGCTCGAACAAGGCGTCGAGCAGCGTTTCATCCACCCGCTGCACCAGGTGCTTGTAGTGGCCGATACGGTGTGCCCCCAGGCTGCGCTGCGCGTCATGCCACAGCAGCGGGCCGGTTTGCAGGAACTGCTCAACCAGCGCCGCCACGCCCGGCAACACCGGCTTGAGGTAGACCGTCAAGACGCGAAAGGCCTCGATGCACACCGTGCACACATCGTGCAAGGCGGCCTGGTTCTCGGGCTTCTTGGCCAGCTCCCAGGGCTTGTGCTGGTCGACGAATTCGTTCACACGGTCGGCCAGCAGCATCACCTCGCGCAGGGCGCGGCCGAACTCGCGCTCTTCGTACAGGCGTTGCAACTCGACGGCCTGGGCGCGCAAGCCGTCGAGCAGCACGCGGCCTTCCACGCCCACATCGGCGGAAAGATGCCCCTCAAAGCGCTTGTTAAGAAAACCGGCCGCGCGGCTGGCGATGTTGACGTACTTGCCCACCAAATCTGCATTCACCCTCGCCGTGAAGTCTTCGGCCGTGAACTCGATGTCTTCGACGCGCGCATTGAGCTTGGCGGCGATGTAGTAGCGCAGCCACTGCGGGTTCAAACCCAGCTCCAGATACTTCAGCGGCGAGATGCCGGTGCCGCGGCTCTTGCTCATCTTTTCGCCACCCACGGTGATGAAGCCGTGCACGTACACGCGGTCGGGTGTCTTGTGGCCGCTGAACTTCAGCATCGCCGGCCAGAACAGCGTGTGGAAGGTGACGATGTCTTTGCCGATGAAGTGGATCTGCTCCACGGCCGGGTCGGCCAGGTAGGCGTCAAAATCCTCGCCACGGCGGGTAAACAGGTTTTTCAGCGACGCCAAATAGCCCACCGGTGCATCGAGCCAGACGTAGAAGTACTTGCCCGGCGCATCTGGAATCTCGATGCCGAAATAGGGCGCGTCGCGGCTGATGTCCCAATCGGCCAGGGTGCTGGCCTGGCCGTCCTCACCCCCACTGAACCATTCGCGCACCTTGTTTGCCACCTCGCTTTGCAAGCGGCCGTCTTGCGTCCAGGCCTTGAGGTATTCAACACAGCGCGGGTCTGACAGCTTGAAAAAGAAGTGCTCGCTGGTCTTGAGCACCGGCGTGGCGCCGGTCAGCGCCGAGCGCGGGTTTTTCAACTCGGTGGGCTGGTACACGGCGCCGCAGTTCTCGCAGTTGTCGCCGTACTGGTCTTTTGCGCCACAGCGCGGGCATTCGCCTTGGATGTAGCGGTCAGGCAGGAACAGGCCTTTCACGGGGTCGAAGAACTGTTCGATCTCGCGCCGCTCGATCAGGCCGTTGGCCCGCAGGGCGCGGTAGATGTCTTGCGCCAGGGCGTGGTTTTCGGGCGCGTCGGTGCTGTGCCAGTTGTCGAAGCTGATGCCAAAACCATCGAGATAAGGCGCCCGCCCGGCAGCGACTTCGGCCACGTAGGCCTGGGGCGTCTTGCCGGCTTTCTCGGCCGCGATCATGATCGGTGCGCCATGCGTGTCGTCAGCGCAGACGAAGTTCACCTCGTGGCCCAGCAGGCGCTGGAAACGCACCCAGATGTCGGCCTGGATGTATTCCATCATGTGCCCAATGTGAAACGGCGCATTGGCGTAGGGCAGGGCGGTGGTGACGAAGAGTTTGCGGGTCATGGCGGTTGCGGCATGGCCGCATGGGAAGCCGGGAATTCTAGGGGTCATGCATCCCGGCTAGACTGCGCGCCGCCCCGTCTCTGAGTTCCCCATGCCCGCGATCACCGAAGCCCAAATGCTCGACGCCCTGAAGAGCGTCATCGACCCCAACACCGGCAAAGATTTCGTCACCGCCAAGCAGGTGAAGAACCTGCGCATCGAGGGCGGCGACATCGCTTTTGATGTTGAACTGGGTTACCCGGCCAAGAGCCAGGTTGCCGGCTTTCGCAAGGCGCTGATCGCCGCGGCGCGCAGCGTGGCGGGGGTTGAAAACGTCAGCGTCAATTTGACCACCAAGGTCACCGCGCATGCCGTGCAACGCGGCGTGCAGTTGATGCCGAATGTGAAGAACATCGTGGCCATTGCCTCGGGCAAGGGCGGCGTGGGCAAGAGCACCACGGCGGTGAACCTGGCGTTGGCGCTGAGCGCCGAGGGCGCCAAGGTGGGCATTCTGGATGCCGACATCTACGGCCCCAGCCAGCCCATGATGATGGGCATTGAAGGCCGGCCCGAGAGTGCAGACGGCACCACCATGGAGGCCATGGAGAATTACGGTGTGCAGGTGATGAGCATCGGCTTCCTGGTCGATGCCGACAACCCGATGATCTGGCGCGGCCCGATGGTCACGCAGGCGCTGGAACAACTGCTGCGCCAGACCAATTGGCATGATCTCGACTACCTGATCGTCGACATGCCCCCGGGCACCGGCGATATCCAGCTCACGCTGTGCCAGAAGGTGCCGCTCACCGGCGCGGTGATCGTCACCACGCCGCAAGACATTGCCCTGCTCGATGCAAAGAAGGGCCTGAAGATGTTCGAGAAGGTCGGCGTGCCGATTCTGGGTGTGGTTGAAAACATGGCCGTGCATGTGTGCGAGAAGTGCGGCCATGTCGAGCATATTTTCGGCAGCGATGGTGGCAAGAAAATGGCCGAGCAGTACAAGGTTGATTACCTCGGCGCGCTGCCATTGAACCTGTCGATCCGTGAGCAGGCCGATGCCGGCCGGCCCACCGTGGTGAGTGACCCCGATGGCGAGATCGCGCAGATCTACAAGGCCGTGGCGCGCCAGTTGGCGGTGAAGATCGCCATCAAGGCCAAGGACTTCAGCTCTAAGTTCCCGACCATTTCCGTTTCGAAGACGACCTAGCGAGCATCGTGAACCGGCCTTCGGTCAACGTGGCGGTGGTGATGGAACGGGTGGCCCAGCCTAACCGTTGGGAAGACTGGCAGCACCGCGTCATCGAGGTGGTGGCCGACGAAGGCGCCTTCGGCACCGAGCCGCGCAAGCTGCACGACGACGGCAAGCGCTCGCAGTGGCTGTTCCCGGGCCACAAGCTCGAACTCTTTGCCGATGAATGCAAGGGCTACTTTCTCAACCTCACCTCGGGCGCGCCGGTGTGGTTCGTGATGTGGCGCGCCGACGAAAGCGATGCCTCGCTGGCCTGGCCGGTGGCGGTGAGCGTGTCGTACATCGAGGCCGACCGCTGGCTGTGCGCCGAAAGCAAGGTCGACAACACGCCGCTGCAAGACGACTTGTGTGAATGGTTGCGCGTGTTCACCAACGCCAACTTCAAGGTCGATGCGCCGCGCCGGCAGCGCGCGCAGTCGTTCCTCAGCGGCGAAGAACGCGACAAGCAGGCCAAGAGCTTGAAGCTCGATGAGTGACCTGGGCGACGACAACTTCCTGGCCCGCTGGTCGCGGCGCAAGGTGCAGGGCAAGCAGGGTGCGCAGCCGTTGCCGCAGCGCGCCGCCGAGCCTGCGGTGCTCGAAGTGCCGCCCCGGCCCGCGCAGGCCGGGCCAGTGCAAGCGCCGGCCGTAAACCCGATCGAGCCGGCCGAGGAAGGCCGTGCAGGCCCACTAAGCACGCCAGCGCCACTGCCCGCGCCCACGCTGGCCGACGTGGCCCAGTTGTCACACGATTCCGACTACTCGCGCTTCGTGGTGCCGAACGTTGATGTGCAGGTCAAGAACGCCGCGATGAAGAAGCTCTTCACCGACCCGCACTTCAATGTGATGGACGGGCTGGACGTCTACATCGACGACTACAGCAAGTTCGAGCCGATCCCGAAGTCGATGTTGCGCCAGATGGTGCAGGCCCGCTCCCTGGGCCTGCTTGACGATGAACTCGAAGAGCAAGACCAGCCCCCACCGGATAATCCAGCCGCCCATGAAGACCCTGATCTGCAACTGCAACCGCACGATGCCGCTGGACAGCCCGGCGCTGCTGAAAGCGTTGCCCAACCTGGCGAGCCCGGGCAGCAGCCCGCTGACGATCCACACCACGCTGTGCCGCCGCGAAGCGCCTGAATTCCAGCGCGCCGCCAAGTCGGGCGAAGACCTGCTCGTTGCCTGCACGCAGGAAGTGCGCCTGTTCCTGGCGTTGAACGAACAAACTGCCGGCGCGCCCGGCATCGCCGAGCGGCCGATTCGTTTCGTCAACATCCGCGAAACCGGCGGCTGGTCGAAAGACGCGGCCCAGGCCACGCCCAAGATCGCCGCGCTGATCGCCGCGGCGCAGTTGCCCGAGCCCGAGCCGGTGGCCACGGCCGGCTACAACAGCGCCGGGCGCTGCCTGGTGCTGGGCGCGGTGAACGGTGCCGATGCCGCCGCGCGCGCCGCCGCCATGCTGGGCAGTGGCTTGCAAGTGAGCCTTTTGCTCGAAGCCGGCGGCGCCGTGGCGCAGCGCCGCGACCTGCCGGTGCACGCCGGGCGCCTGACTCATCTGAACGGTTGGCTCGGCGCGTTTGAAGCCACCTGGTCGTCAAGCAACCCGATCGACCTGGACCTGTGCACGCGCTGCAATGCCTGCATTGATGTCTGCCCCGAAGGCGCGATCGACTTCGGCTACCAGATCGACCTGGCCAAGTGCAAGGCGCACCGCGAATGCGTGCGCGTGTGCGAGGCCGCGGGCGCGATCGACTTCCAGCGCGCGCCATTGAGCACCACGGAAGCGTTCGACCTCGTGCTCGACTTGCGCGCGCAGCCCGCCTTCACCCAGCATGCGCCGCCGCAGGGCTACTTTCATGCCGGCGCCGACGAGCACAAGCTGGTCGATGCGGTGCTCAAGCTGCGCGACATGGTGGGTGAGTTCGACAAGCCCAAGTTCTTCCACTACAAGCCCAAGCTGTGCGCGCACAGCCGCAACGAGCAGATCGGCTGCACCGCCTGCATCGACGTGTGCTCCGCGCGCGCCATTCGCAGCGATGCGTCGCAAAAAGGCAAGCTCACCGGCAAGGGCCGCAGCGGCACCAGCCCCGCCGTGCCGGTGCTGGGTGGCCAGGGCGGCGGCATCATCGTCGAGCCGCATCTGTGCGTGGGCTGCGGCGCCTGCACCACCGTGTGCCCCAGCGGCGCGCTGGCCTATGCCACGCCGAACACGGTCGACCAAGGCAAGCTGCTGCGCACCCTGTTGACCACCTACGCCAAGGCCGGTGGGCGCGACGCGGCCGTGCTGATCCACAGCCAGGAGGCCGGCGCGCGCGCCATCGACGCCCTGGGCCGTGCGGCGCGTACCAGCAAATCGATACACGGCGTGCCCGCGCGCGTGCTGCCGTTGGCGGTGTGGCACACGGCCAGCATCGGCGTCGACCTGTGGCTCTCGGCCGTGGCGCTGGGCGCGAGCCAGGTCTGGGTGCTGTTGACGGATGAGGAAGCGCCCGAATACCGCCAGGCCC
>JANMYI010000435.1:0-2965 GCA_031381955.1 Burkholderiales bacterium | reverse complement strand
CGCAGATGAACAAGTCCCTCTTCACCACGCTGGCCGTGGCCGCCACGCTGGCTGCCGGCATGGCAAGCGCCCAGACTCAAGGCGTGACCAAGACCGAGATCACGATCGGTTCCATCCAGGATCTGTCCGGCCCGATTGCGGGCTACGGCAAGCAAACCCGCATGGGCATGCAGCTGCGGGTGGATGAGATCAACGAACAAGGCGGCATCAACGGCCGCAAGATCAAGATCTTGTTCGAAGACTCCGGCTACGACCCCAAGCGTGCGGTGCTGGCGGCGCAAAAGCTGGTCAACCAAGACAAGATCTTCGCCATGCTCGGCCACCTGGGCACGGCGCAGAACAACGCGGCCATGCCGATCCAGTTTGAAAAGAACGTGATCAACTTCTTCCCGCTGTCGGCCGCGCGCGAAATGTTCGACCCGGTGCACCGGCTGAAGTTTGCCTATGCCGGCCCGTACTTCGACCAGGTGCGCGTGATGCTGCCCAAGCTGGTGGGTGAGAAGTCGGCGAAGAAGGTCTGCGCCTTCTACCAAGACGATGAGTTCGGCCTGGAAGTGCTGCGCGGCGCCGAGGCCGGCCTGAAGGCCATGAACATGGAACTGGTGGAAAAGACCTCGTACAAGCGCGGCGCCACCGACTATTCGTCGCAGGTGGCACGCATGAAGGCTTCAGGTTGCGACTTGGTGGTCATGGGAACGATCATCCGCGAGACCATCGGCGCCATCGCCGAAGGCCGCAAGACCGGTTTCACGCCCACCTTCCTGGGCACCAGTGCAGCGTACACCGACCTGATCCACAAGCTGGGTGGGCCGGCGATGAACGGCTTCTACACGGCCTTGGCCGCGCAGAACCCGTACACCGACGACCCGTCGCAGCCGGTGCGCTTCTGGGCCACCAAGTTCAAGACCAAGTTCGGCGAAGACCCGGCCACGTTCTCGGCCTACGGCTACTACATCGTCGACTCGTTTGCCAAGGCGCTGGCCAAGGCCGGCGGCAACTTGACCACCGACACCTTCGTCAAGGCGATGGACAACATGACCATCCCGCCCGATATCTTCGGATTCCCGGAAATGACCTTCAGCGCGACCAAGCGGCTGGGCAGCTACGCGGCGCGCCTGTCGCAGATTCAAGACGGCCGCTGGAAGGTGGTGTCTGAGTACGTCATGCCCTGACCCTCACCCACGCTGACCTCGGGCCGCCTGCGGGCGGCCTGTTTCATGGTGGCGGCGCTGCGCTATGCTCGTGGCCATGAACCCTGAACCCGACGCACAAGAATCGGTTGAACCGCCGCCGCGGCCGCGGCGCAAGGGCATCTACATACTGCCCAATGCGATCACGCTGTCGGCCTTGTTCGCGGGTTTTTATTCCATCGTCGCGGCCATGAACGGCCGCTTCGAGGCGGCCTGTATCGGCATCCTGTGCGCCGCCGTGCTCGACAGTCTTGATGGGCGCGTGGCGCGCATGACCAATTCGCAAAGCGCCTTCGGCGAACAGATGGACAGCCTGTGCGACATGGTCAGCTTCGGCGCCGCGCCCTCGTTGATCGTCTATGAGTGGGCGTTGAAGGACCTGGGCAAGCCGGGCTGGATTCCGGCCTTCGTGTACATCTCGTGTGCAGCGCTGCGCCTGGCGCGCTTCAATGTGAACATCGGCGTGGTCGACAAGCGCTTCTTCCAGGGCCTGCCCAGCCCGGCCGCGGCGGCGGTGGTGATGGGCCTGGTGTGGGTGATGGACGACGCCGGTTTCAAGCAGGTCTCGAAGATCGATTGGCTGGCCTGGCTGGCGGGTGGCGTGACGCTGTATGCCGGCCTGTCGATGGTCACCAACGCGCCGTTCTACAGCTTCAAGGCGGTGGGCGGGCGCCACACGGTGCCGTTCGTGGTGATCGTGGCCATCATGCTGGTCATCGCGTTGATCAGCCTGGATCCACCGCGCGTGCTGTTCGCCATCTTCTGTGCCTACGCATTGTCGGGTTATGGCGTCTACGCTTGGCGGCGCATGAAGGGCAAGCCGACGAGCGTGATCGCCATTTCGACCGACGAGCCCGACGAGAAGAGCCTGCACCAGTGAAACCCTGCCTTGCGTGGCCATGGGTTGCCCGGCGTGCGTGCTATATTGCCGGCATGTCTTTGACCAGCCGTTTCACAGCGCTAGCCCTACTAGGAGCCCCGCGGGTGCGCTGATCGAATTCGTATTCATTTCCCCGATCAACGGCCCGCCAGCGCAACGCAGCGGGCCGTTTGTATTTCAGGCTGTGTGCGCGACAACCCTCAACATGTTTGGAGCCTGTCATGCCGATGTTGCCTCACCCAGCCACCAAGTACCGCAGCTTTGCCCCGGTGGTGTTACCCGACCGCATCTGGCCCGGTGCCGTGCTGAGCCGCCCGCCCGTGTGGTGCAGCGTCGATCTGCGCGACGGCAACCAGGCGCTGATCGAACCGATGGACCCGGCGCGCAAGCTGCGCATGTTCCAGATGCTGGTGCGCATCGGCTTCAAGGAGATCGAGGTCGGATTCCCCTCCGCCTCGCAGGCCGACTTCGACTTCGTCCGCCAACTCGTCGAGCAACGGCTGATCCCCGGGGATGTGACGATCCAGGTGCTGACCCCGGCCCGCGACCACCTGATCGCCCGCACGTTCGAGGCGCTGCAGGGCGCGCAGCGGGCGATCGTGCACCTGTACAACGCCACCGCGCCGGTGATGCGCCGTGTGGTGCTGGGGCTGGACGAGGACGGCATCGTCGAACTGGCCACCCGCCACGCCGCGATGGTGCGCGCGCATGCCGAGCGCCAAGCGGGCACCGACTGGACCTTCCAGTACTCGCCCGAGATGTTCTCGGGCACCGAGCTCGCATTCAGCCTGCGGGTGGTCGACGCCGTCATCGCGGTCTGGCAGCCCACGCCGCAGCGGCGCTGCATCGTCAACCTGCCTTCGACGGTGGAGCATTCGACGCCGAACATCTTCGC